>PAFO01000001.1 GCA_002705385.1 Flavobacteriaceae bacterium | reverse complement strand
TATTATAATGTGCATAATCTATATGCCAGTAACTTGAATCCCAAGTATTATAATTTCCATTAAATGAAAAATTTGAGGATTTTTTAATATAGTTAAAGGGTGGTTTTATATTCACATTTGACGAGGTACCCAACCATACCAGCTCAGGCTGTAAAATAGTCTGGGACAACTGATTTGAAAGGGTATCGGAAAGGGTAAATGTTACACTAACTTCCGATGTATTGGTAACGATTATGGTATAAACAATTTGATCGTTAACCTGAATTAATCCGTCTCCATCTAAATCAATTGGATTGGCCGCTTTTGTGATGCTAAGTCCTGGATTTAAACAGTTTATATCCCATGTGGTATCCACATAATCTTCAACTCCATTCGAGTTTTGATCCAGTAGGGCTGTATATCCATCACTACCGCTAGTGACCTTACCTTTGCTATTGACTGTAACTGGATTTCCGCCAAGTTTTCCATCGCCATTTGGATCGGTAAATCCAGCTTCGATTACATCATTACAACCATCGTTGTCCGAATCTAAATTGAACAGATCAACAACAGTAGCTGTAGTAGTATTTGTAGGTGAAAGGCCCTCAATTGCATCGTGGGCACCGTTACTGTTTGCATCAACAAAGCCGGTGTCGTTTGCATCGATCATCCCATCACCATTTGTATCGTAACTTTGATAACCTGCTTCTTTAACATCATATATCCCATCGTTATCAGAATCGATATCGATTCCATTTCCTTTTGAATCTCCATCTACATCACATGTAAGGGTTACCTGTGAGGAGAGAACAATGCTATCAACTAAAATCGCAACATTAGATCCCGGGGCGTAAGCAGAGAGTAATACAGCTATTCTATGAGTGTTGGGCCCAGTGGTAAACTGGAAAGTCTGCTGTGTCCAGGCAGATGGGGTAACAGCCAATTGGTCAACAGCAAAATCAGAATCCATTCCCTGAACTTGAACAAGAGTAGATGCTCCATCTGCATATGTGGATGAAGATATTCCCCCATCCATATGATAATAAGTAAGGTTATAAGTAGTATTAGGATATACAAACTCCTGAACCATAATCCTATCAAAATCTTCAATCCCGTGAGTAGTCTCATTCCAATATGTTCTGGTATTTGATGGATTAGAGGTTCCAGAAATGGTAGCACTTTGCAATAATTCCATAAAGAATTGGCCCGCCTGAGGAGCCCAATTTACTCCATTTACAAATCTAGCATCCCATATTCTACCCCTTCCATCTACCGAGCTAAATGGAGAAACAACATTTGATAGGGGGAATTTAGAATTAAAGTTTGTAGCGGTATTAACTGGTCCACCTCCGGTATCATAATTGTCAAATGAGGTGCCGTCAAGTTGGAAGTCTATACATTTTTCAAAGGAGTCTAAAACCCCATCATTATCATCATCAATATCCAAAAGATCAGGAATCCCGTCACCGTCATTGTCAAGTCCAACGGCGAAGAATGTAGGATCATCCTCAGTATTTCCGTCAGTGTCATCACCATCATCACTAACATCCGAGGTGTCATCTGTAGATTCTGGATTTCTAGCTGATGAGCCGTTAAAAGTAATTGTATTAAATACTCCCCCTTCATCAAGAGACAATTGATTTACAGTAAAGGTTGCAGTATAGGTAATAACACCCCCCACAGTTAGTGTTGTTGCTGTGGAGGCGTTAGTACCACTTACAAAAACAGGTGTACTGTCAAGTGATAATGTCGCTCCTCTAGCCGAGGTTAGAGTATCGACAAAAGTAAGTCCATCGATTTGATCCGTACCCGTATTTGATACTGTTATTGTAAATACTATCTTATCCCCTACGTTATCAACTCCATTTCCATCATCAACCTTAGCAGCTGTTTTTGTTACTTCAAAAGAGTTTAATACCCCTGTAAAGGTTATGGTCTTATCATTCTGGGTGTTACCATCGGTATCATCTCCATCGTCACTATGATCAATAGCATGAAGTGTTTGAACCCCCTCCGGGAAAACATAGGCCCTAGCAATTACTTGATTCATTACACCTCCAGCGGTGACATCTCCAGCTACAATAGTATATGTTGCAGTGTAAGTTGCAACCTCGTCCACAATCAGCGTTCTAAAAGGAGAGCCATTTGAGCTTGAGTTAAATACTATACCACTACCATCAAGACTTCTTGTATTACTTGAAATATCTGTAAGAACATCCTCCAAATAAATCGATCTTAATGTCACATTACCATTATTTTTTACCTTGACTGTATAGATGAGTTTATCTCCTGCAGATACTAGACCATCGCCATCTAAATCTGTCTCACTTACGGTTTTTGTTACTTCCAAACTTGGGGTAGAAGTAATGGAATAAACCGTTGGATCTGCTCCAGTATCTCCCCCTCCCGTTAGACCATCGTCACTAGTATCACTTACAGTTTGTAGTCCTTGAACATCTGTAGCAGAGACTACAACAGAGTTTACAACACCCCCATTATCTACACTCGATGCGTTTAGAGTATATGTAACGGTATATGTTTTTATCTGCCCTGGAGCAAGCTCATTGGGATCTGTTGTTGTAAGAGAAGTTGAAAAACTAAGCGTATTTGTGTCAAGGTCAGTGAATGTGTCATTAAGATCAAAGTCTTTTAAGGTAACATCACCAGTATTTAAAATTGAAATTGTAAATAAAAGTGAATCCCCAACGCCAATCTCTCCATCAAGATCATTATCTGTTGCTTGAACTGTCTTGGTTACAGTTATCGATGGACTTTTGGATATTGGATGATCTATATTTAAAGAGGTATCGGTAACCGTTTGTGTTCCTCCTATAACTCTTGGAGCACTAGCCTCTACTGATGCTACATTTCTTGTTCCACCAAAATTAACAGCATCTTGATTTACAGTAAAGGTTACCATAAATGTTGAAACCTCTCCCACGGCCAAAGTATTTGAGGGTGATCCAGCTGTTGATGAGATAAATGTTAACGTGGTGGATAAAGAAAGTGTCCCTGTATCCAGGCCAGAGAGAGAATCTGTAATATCGATATTATTAAGAGGAGTCTGCCCTGTATTTGAAACGGTTATTGTATAAGTGATTATATCTCCCAGGTTGACATTTCCACTTGAATCCACATCGGTAACACTTGCTGTTTTGGTAATCTCAACAGATGGGGTTACAGTGAGGTTTACAATTGTTGGATCATCCACAGCAAGTGTTGATGGATCATCACTTGTTGAGGTCGCCTGCAATGATATACCTGCAGGGGTTGTGAATGTTCCTGTAACTGTAGCTGTATTTACCAGTTTTTGATGATTATCAACTATTGATTGAGTAAGTGTAAGTGTGACCTGATAAGTGGCCGCATTACCTGGTCCTAATTCTATGACTTTTGGGTCTGCTTCTATAGATGCTGTAGTTGCCGATACAGCATTGTTATATGTATAAGTATATACTGGTGACATACTTGGCCCCTCTTCTAATTGAATCCCATAGAACCAGGCCCCAACATTTCCTGCATATGGGGGGGCTATACCAACTCTTGTAATGTCAACACTTGAATCCGTTGTAAATGTATGAGAGAACCTATACACCTGCTGTTCCTGAAAATAAAATCTGGGTGATTTTTGGGCATTATTCCAGTTGGTAAGAAAATTTCCATCAATATCAGTCCATGTCTGCCCCGTTCCACCGTCGTGGAAAACAAATTGAAAGCCTTTATTAAATGTATCGGATCCGGTCTGGGAGCTATTATATGGGTATGCAAAAACAGATACAGTATACTGAGTATTTGGCTGTAGACCACTTACCTCTTGGTAGAACCACTTCTTTGAATTAACATCTGATTCATTACTATAATTATTTTGATTTCTAAATCTTATAAAATGATTGTAACTAGGATTTGTTGCAGTAAGATTTGCAAATCCAGGGGGACTTTTGGTTACAAGTGATTTATAATTTCCGTTTTGCAGCTTAGGTAGAACTTGCAAACCAGTACTTAATTTGGATTGATTCTCGGTAGCTCCAGAGCTAGGAGTAAAATAAACTAGCGCCTCTGCTGGTTGGGTTCTAAGAGTCTGAATCATTTCAATTCTATTATTATCATCAGCACCGGTTTTGTGCCATAAGCTGTTACTAAAGCTATTGTTAGATGTGTAATTAAATCCTGCAGATCTTTTTAAAAGGTTCTCTGGAACATTAAAGGTAGTTGGGGTGGTAAGGCCAACAAATTCAAGATCTAGATTTTGAATCGTTTGTGATGATTCATTTGTTAGAACATCAGTAAGTTGTATTGTATAACTAATTGCTCCAGTATTTGTAACAACCACTGTGTAGAGAATTTTGTCATTCAGTCCAAGTACGCCATCTGAATTGACATCAATTTTTTCAGCTGACTTTGTCATGTCTATAGTCAAATTATCTGAAAAACATGCAACATCATATGATACCTCTTGATAATCTTTAATGCCATTGCTGTTTTGATCCAAGGGGATAGTATATCCATCACTTCCACTGGTTACTTTCCCATTAGCATCCTGAGTAATTGGTGAGTTTCCTAGTTTACCATCATTATCTCCATCTGTGTACCCCGCCTCTTTAGAGTCATTACAATTGTCGTTATCAGAATCAAGATCAAACATATCCACAGTGGTATCGCTATCAGTATCTGTAGGTGTTCTGGACTCTATTGAATCGTGAGCTCCATTATCATTATTATCCACAAATCCTGTGTCATTAGAATCTATTCTTCCATCATTATTTGTGTCAAACGCTCCATTACCAGATTCAATAACATCATAAATACCATCATTATCCGAATCAAGATCTAATCCATTACCCACTGAATCATTATCTATGTCTCCTTGACAAGTCTCTTGTGGTTCTATTGAAATTCCATCTAGCTGGATTGATACATTAACTCCGGGAGCATAAGCTGAGAATAATATTGCAATGCGATGGGTATTGGCATCAGTTGTAAATTGGAAAGTTTGCTGAGCCCAACTGGTTGGAGCTACAGTTAATTGATCTACAGCAAAATCTGTCTGCATTGATTGAACTTGCAAAAGTGTAGATCCTCCATTACCATGAGATGCCTCAAGTAAGCCTCCATCTTTATGGTAAAATTTTATTGTGTAAGTAGTGCTTGGATAAACAACCTCCTCAACCATAATCCTGTCAAAATCTCCAATACCAGATGATGTTTCGTTCCAATATTCTCTTTTATTAGTAGGAGATGAGGTTCCAGCCAAAAACGCATTTTGTAATAGTTCAATAAAATATGAATTGGCTCCAAGCCCAGGCGCTGGTGACCAATTAACATTATTTCCGTCGGTTCTATTGTCCCATATCTCACCATCTCCATTTACAGAGGTAAATGGAGGAGCAACCGTTTTAGCAGGGAACTGAGAGTTTTTATTTTCTGCAGGATTTACTGGAGAACCGGGTTTGTAATAAGTCTCAAAACTTGTACCATCCAGATTGAAATCAATACACTGCTCGAAAGTATCAAGTACTCCGTCATTGTCATCATCTATATCAAGATTATCGGGTATTCCGTCAGAGTCAGAGTCAGTTCCTAAGGGAACAAAAGTTGGATCATCACCAGTGTCGCCCGCTCCAGTATTTCCATCATCACTAATATCTTTGGTGTCTAATTCTCCTGGAAAAGGATTTCGAGCAGATGAGCCTTTAAAGGTTATTGTATTAAATAGTCCTCCATCTTTAATTGATAAATCATTAACGGTAAATGTTGCGGTGAATGTAATAGTTCCATTTACTGTAAGGGTGGTTGAATTAGAACCACTTGTTGCACTTATAAAAGTTGGGGTTCCAACAAGAGACATTGAATTTCCTCTAGAGGATGTTATTGTGTCTACAAATTCTAAATTATTGATTTGATCGACTGATGTATTGGAAACAGTAATCGTGAATACTACTTGATCTCCAGCGTTATCAATGCCATTTCCATCATCAACCTTTGTAGCGGTTTTAATTACTACAAAAGAAGGTATTGTCCCAGTGTAAGAGATTGTTCTATCATTGGTTGTGTTTCCATCGGTGTCATCTCCATCATCACTTACATCTTGTGCCCTTAACACTGGGTTTATACCATTAGGATAGTAGAATGTCTTTGCTGTAGCTTGATTTATTACACCGCCTGCAGTCACATCACCTGCTACTATCGTGTAGGTCGCTGTAAAAGTAGCCACTTCTCCAGATTTTAAAGTCCCCTGAGTTGAACTCATTGAATTACTTACAAATACTGGTAAATTCGAGTTATCAAGGTTTCGTGTATTACTAGCAAGATCAGTGATAACATCTGTCACATATAATGAGGCTTGAGTAATATTACCAGTATTTTTTACAAGAATAGTATAGGTGAGTTTATCTCCGGTAGATATAATTCCATCACCATTTAAATCATTATTTACAAATGTTTTAGTTACGTCAAGTGATGGGTTTGCAGCAATTTGATAAAGCGTTGGATCACTGTTTGTATTTCCAGCTCCCGTGTCACCATCGTCACTTGTATCATTAACGAAAATATTATCTGTTATATTACTGGCAACAACGACGACTGAGTTAGATAATCCTCCATTATCTACATCTGACTGAGTTATAACATATGTAGCTGAATATGTTTTTGTTTGTCCAGGTGCTAGCTCATTTGGATCTGCAGTTGTTATTGAACTAGAAAGGCTTCTTGAGTTATTCTCTAAATCTTTAAATGTCTCAGTGAATGTAAAGTCTTTAAGTGCTTGATTTCCAGTATTTAAAATTGTTATTGTATATACTAGTGTGTCTCCTACTCCTATCTCACTGTCTGAGTCATTATCTACTGCCGCTACAGTTTTAGTAACTGTAATCGACGGGCTTGCGATAATGACTGTATCTATATTCTCTGAGGTATCAGAGATCGTCGTAGAGTTTGCGTTATCAATTCCGCTTACAGTTACTACATTTCTCATACCTCCTAAATCAGCTGCATTTTGGTTTATTGTAAATTTCGCAGTATAGTTAGCCTGCTCATTTACAAGTATTACATCTGAATTAGAGCCTCTTGTAGCGGATACAAATGTTAAAGACTGCGTGAGTGATAATGTTCCTGTGCTTAGTCCTGTTAGGGTATCTGTTACAACTATTGAAGAAATATCAATATTTCCAGTATTTGATATAGTAATAGTATAGTTTGCAACATCCCCTATATCATTTATTCCATTTCCATTTGTATCGCTTACGGTTACAGTTTTTACAATATTAATTGAGGGATTTGCAGGGATTCCATCAATTGTTGCGTCATCTGTAAGATTTCCATCGTTATCGTCTCCATCATCTGAGGTGTCAGTAACAGCGGTATTGGATGGATCTTGAGCGGTAACAGATGCAATATTAGAAAGTCCTCCCGCATTAACAATATCTTGAGTAATAATTACATAGGCGCTGAATATTGCCATTTCATTGGGCTTGATAACTCCAAAGTTTGACCCTAGGGAAGAGGAAACAAAACTTGGCCCTACAAGTGTTGGGGTATGGGTCCCAGCGATGGTTGATACGATGTCTTGAACAACTAATTCACCTGAGGGAGCTCCGTCAGCTCCTAATGTATTATTACCTGTATTGCTTATAGTAATTGTATAATTAATTCTATCCCCTGCACTTATTTCTCCATCGCCATCTAAATCTTGATGAGAGGAGGTTTTAACTACATCAATCGATGGATCAGCAGGAATAGGTGTAACTGTGGGGTCATTTAATCGATTCCCATCTGTATCGTCACCATCGTCACTGTCATCTGATACAAGAGCATTGGCGGGATCTCTTCCAGTTGCCTCAACAGTATTTTGAAAACCTGTCTGGTCAATTGCTTCTTGGTTTACTGTAAATGTTGCAGTATACGAAGCAGACTCCCCAACCTCTAGTGTTCCAGAGGCAGACCCCCCGGAAGAGCTTAAGAATTTTACCCCTGGACTATTAAGAGATAAAGAAACACCATTCACACCAGATAGCTGATCATTAAGCGCAATACTGGTAAGTCTTACATTTCCGGTATTTGTAACAACTATTGTGTAAACCGCCGTATCACCAAGTTGAATTTTGTTAGAATCTGCCTGAGTCACTTGGACTGTTTTAGAAATATCAAGTTTTCCATCGTAGGTAAGTTTTACTACTGTCGGGTCATCTGTAGTGTTACCATCTAAATCATCTCCATCATCACTATTATCAGAAACGGAATTATTTGCAGCCGTGACATCGTCAGCAGCAATTGTTGCACGATTTGACATTAATCCAGCGGTAATATCAGCTCCAACAACTGTATAGGTAGCAGTGTAAGTTAATTGGCCTCCGGCAAGAATTAGTGTTGAACTTGAACCGGCTGTTGCTGATGTAAAAGTTGGTCCAGAGTCAAAGGGGACAACAGTGCCTGAAGCAAATGGTCCCCGTTTATGAATATCTGTAAGGTTTATGTTTTCAAGGGTAACATTTCCAGTATTTAGAATCACTATTGTGTAGGTAATAACATCTCCAGCGCTTGGTAATCCATCTCCATCATCATTTAAAACAGCTGTCTTAACTACTTCAACTCCAGTTTGGATATTTAATAGAGTGATGGTTTTATCATTTACCAAATTACCATCAGTATCAATCCCGTCATCACTTAAATCACTTACATCAAATCCAGC
>PAFO01000048.1 GCA_002705385.1 Flavobacteriaceae bacterium | reverse complement strand
ACAGGAAGCTTAGTCTTTTTTACCATGGCCTCTGTCAGCTTAACCATTTTAGGAATGTCTTTTAAAATTCCTGCACCGGCACCTTTACAAACTACTTTTTTGACGGGGCATCCAAAGTTAATGTCAATTATGTCAGGTTTTGAAGCTTCTACAATCTCTACAGATCGTAACATCGAATCAAGATTTGCTCCAAAAATTTGAATTCCCACCGGTCGTTCTTTTTGATAGATGTCTAGTTTTTGTGTGCTTTTAAAAGCATTACGAATTAGTCCTTCACTAGATATAAATTCCGTATAAACTACATCCGCTCCATTTTCTTTGCACAGTGCTCTAAAAGGTGGGTCGCTCACATCTTCCATTGGAGCCAACAAAAGAGGGAAGGGGGGAAGCGAAATTGGACCAATTTTAGCCAAAAGATAATTTTTTACAAAAATAAGCAAAAAAGCCTACCCCATAAGCCTTATATTTGTACGCTATGAAAGGAGGAGTTGTATGAAACGGTACCGTAATTTTTGCATCATTGCCCACATTGATCACGGAAAAAGCACACTAGCTGACCGTTTATTGGATTTTACAGGAGCAGTTACTGAACGTGAGAAACAAGATCAGCTACTTGATAACATGGAGTTGGAGCGTGAGCGGGGCATCACCATTAAATCACATGCCATTCAAATGGAATATCAACATGAAGGGGAGGATTATATTTTAAACCTTATAGATACTCCTGGTCATGTAGACTTCTCATACGAAGTTTCAAGGTCCATAGCTGCTTGTGAGGGTGCTTTGTTGATTGTGGACGCTGCTCAAAGTATTCAGGCTCAAACCATTTCAAACCTATACTTGGCATTAGAAAATGATTTGGAGATTATTCCTGTTTTAAACAAAATTGACCTTCCGTCAGCAAATCAGGAAGAGGTTACAGATGATATTGTTGATCTTTTAGGTTGCAGTCCAGAAGATGTGATTCCTGCCTCGGCAAAATCTGGTCTTGGAATTCAAGACATAATAACCGCAATCATTGAGCGTATTCCTTCACCAAAAGGAAGTCGAGATGAGCCCTTGCAGGCTTTAATTTTCGATTCAGTATACAATCCTTTTCGTGGTGTAGAAACATATTTTCGTGTTCTAAATGGAAACATTCGAAAAGGACAAAAAATTAAATTTATAGCTACCGAAAAAATCTATTTTGCTGATGAAATCGGTACATTAAAGTTAAAGCAAGAGCCCAAAGACGAAATCAATGCAGGCGATGTAGGTTATTTAATTACGGGTATTAAAGATGCAAAGGAGGTTAAGGTAGGAGATACAATTACCGACCCTTACAATCCTACTCAAAATGCAATTGAAGGGTTTGAAGAGGTTAAGCCAATGGTTTTTGCCGGGATATATCCCGTTGATACAGAGGAGTATGAAGATTTGAGAGCCTCTATGGAAAAATTACAGCTTAATGATGCTTCTTTGGTTTTCTTCCCTGAAAGCTCTGCAGCATTAGGATTTGGTTTTCGTTGTGGTTTTTTAGGCATGTTACACCTTGAAATTATTCAGGAAAGATTAGAAAGAGAATTTAATATGACAGTAATAACAACTGTTCCAAACGTTTCCTATCGAGCCTACACTAAAAAAAATCCGGATACTTTTATAGCTGTAAACAATCCTTCAGACCTACCAGACCCTTCAATGATGGATCGTGTTGAAGAGCCTTACATAAAGGCAACGATCATAACAAAATCTGATTTTGTGGGGAATGTGATGTCTCTTTGTATTGAAAAAAGAGGAGAAATCACCAATCAAACTTATTTGACTACAGAGCGCGTTGAATTAAATTTTAATTTGCCCTTAGCAGAAATTGTATTTGATTTTTACGATCGTTTAAAAACCGTTTCAAAGGGCTATGCCTCTTTTGATTATTCTCCAATTGGAATGCGAACATCAAAATTGGTAAAAGTTGATATACTCCTTAATGGAAATCAAGTAGACGCGTTATCCGCTTTAATTCATGCTGACAATGCTTACTCTATTGGTAAAAAAATATGTGAGAAATTACGCTCTCTAATTCCTAGGCAACAATTTGACATTCCAATCCAGGCTGCTATCGGAGCAAAAATAATATCTAGAGAAACCATTAAGGCATTAAGAAAAGATGTTACTGCAAAATGTTACGGTGGTGATATTAGTAGAAAACGTAAACTTTTAGAAAAGCAGAAAAAGGGAAAGAAAAAGATGCGTCAAATTGGAAATGTTGAAATTCCTCAACAAGCATTCATGGCTGTTCTAAAGTTGAATGACTAGGTTTGTTTGTCTTTTTCATTTTATAAAATCGTCTTGTTTCTTTGTTTTTTCAATGTATATTTGAGAAAAGACCTTTTGCTTCGATGTCGTTTAGACCCTTTAAAAAACTGTTGTTTGGATTTGCTTTCTCTCCCTCGCTAAGAGCGAATGTTTTTGAGGTAACGCGTTTAGCTTCCTTTTTAAATGCTTCTTTAATTTTTGTTCATGTGGGAAAAAAAACCCCTGAAAAAGAAAAGAACTTTAATTTAATATTGAAAGAGTGTCCAATTGTTCCAGGTGAAATTAAGCTTTTATGGAAACAAGGCCGTCCTGTGTCTTCACTGATCTCTATTTCTGAAAAAATGAATATCGATCTTCTTTTACTTGGGGCATTAAAGCGAGAGAAAATGGTAAAGTTTTACCTGGGTTCAATTGCTCGAGAGATAACCCGAAAGGCATCATGTTCTGTTTTGCTCATGATAAACCCTTCGATTGAGCGATATCATTGCAAGCATATTGTTGTGAATGGTTTTGATAGTCCCCAAACAAAAGATACGATCGAAGCTGCCTTTGAAATGGGACAAGCGCTTCAATCTGATAAAATCACTTTGGTAGAAGAAGTTAGTGAGTCACGCGTTGCGGTGTCCATAGATGACGATAGAAGTCTAAGGAAAGCGACCTTAAAAAAAGAAAAAATTAATCGCGAAGAGAAAATACGGGTAGCTGACATTATAAAGAAAATTCCTGTAAAAAAACTCCATGGATTGAATTGGAATACCCAAAGTATTTTTGGTCGAAGAGGTTACTCAATTGGGCATTATGCTCGTGTAGTTCGGGCTGACCTCCTTGTTATGAATGCACAAGAAGAAAACTCTTTTCTTAGTAGATTTTTTCCAAAAGATTTAGAACATATTTTAGCTGAGTTGCCTACTGATGTTTTGATAGTTCAATCCCAAAAAGATGAGTAAAAAATTATCTTTTTCTGAATCTTTAAAAACAATTCCTCAAAATATATTTTCAGGATTTGTAGTTTCTTTAATTGCATTACCATTGGGTTTGGGTCTCGCCATTGCATCTGAAGCCCCTCCGCTTGCGGGTATTATTGCTGCTGTTGCAGGGGGTCTAGTAGTTTCGGTTTTTGGTGGCTCACATGTCACAATTGCAGGCCCTGGAAATGGTTTGGTTATCGTTTTATTAGCTGCTATCACGTCTTTGGGTGAAGGAAATCTATTTGAAGGCTATTTATTCACTTTAGCTGCAATCATTTTCTCTGGTTTTTTGCTTTTTATTTTTGGTGTGCTTCGGCTCGGGGCTATGAGTGAGTTTTTTCCCGCTACCGCATTACAGGGTATGCTTGCTGCTATAGGAGTGGGTATTTTAGCAAAACAGTTTCATATCATGTTAGGAATAAGGGGTGTCAGTGGTGGAACGATAGAACAACTCGTGGCGATCCCTGATTCATTTATAAACTTTATAGTAACGCATCCTTTTTCGGGGATTCTTGGCTTTTTAAGCCTTGTTTTTCTCTTTCTATATAGCAGAATACGAAACCCCTATTTCCACTTGATTCCTGCACCAATGTGGGTTGTTGTAGCCTCTATTGGAATAGGCTATTATTATAATTTGGTGCTAAATGAGCCAGTCCCAATTGTTCAAGAGCTTTTAATTAAAATTCCGGACCAGCTATTTACAAATTTACCTCGTCCCAATTTTAGCAAATGGTTTGACATTAACTTTCTCGGGGTGGTGGTGTCCATAACTCTAGTTGCTAATATAGAGTCCTTATTGAGTATCAAGGCTGTTGATAAGCTTGACCCAAAAAAAAGGCGTTCTAATGTGAATAAAGATCTGCGCGCATTAGGATTGGCGAGTATTGTTAGTGGCTTTTTAGGCGGACTAAATGTCGTAACAGTAATAGCTCGTAGCTCAGTAAATGTCAACAATGGTGGAACCAACCGTTCAGCTAACTTTTTCCACGCTGCATTTTTGGTGCTTTTTGTTGTTTTTTTAGGAGAGCAAATTCAGAGAATCCCGCTTACAGTATTAGCAGCTATTTTGGTCTATACTGGTTATCGTTTAGCATCTCCAGAAAACTTAATTAGGATTTATAAGATTGGTCCTGAACAGGCTCTAATTTTTGTTGTGACGTTAGCAACAACTTTGTTTACTAGTTTGATTCTTGGGATCGTCGTTGGAATTATATTTACCTTCATTACACATCTTTTTCTAAGCAAAAACTTCTTCCTGTTTTCAATAAATATTTTTAAGCCGAATGTATTGATGTACTTGGAAGAACAAAGTGGAAATTATTATGTAAGTGTCAAGAATTTCTGTAGTTTTTTGAATTTTTTTCGCCTAAAAGCAAAGCTTGATCAAATACCAGAAACCGAACATGCGGTCGTTGACTTTTCTCTTTGCGACTTTGTAGATCATACGGTGATGGAGGGGATACATGACTATCAGCAATCATTTTCTAGAAAAGGAGGAAATTTTGAAACCATTGGTCTAGATATCCATGCCGCTGAAACCCAACACCCTTTCGCTGTTAGAAAATCACTGCCTATTAACACATTGTTGGGCCTTGAAAGCCCTCTTTCGGGGCGTCAGAAAAGCTTAAGTGGATTTGCAGAGCAACGTCAATGGAAATATAGTCCCAAACTCAACAATGATCCAAAGGGACTTGATTCTTTCTTGTTTTTTGAATCTAAAGTGATCAACTATAGAATAAACTCACTTTGGAATTCAGATGAGTCTTTTACAATTTTTGACGTTTCTTTTTCTGAAGGTGCCTTCATTACAAAAGAAGATTTAAAAGCAACTTTTTTGCTGTTTAAAACACCATTCAAGCTCCCTATATTTGTTCTTGACAAAGAGGATCTAAAAACAACACTATACAGTTGGGCTGGGTTTGATGATATTAATTTTTCTAAATACCCTGACTTTTCAAGCCTTTTTCACTTAAGTGGAAATGACACCAAGGCAATAAGAAAGCTCTTCTCCTCTGAGCTAATTTTCTTTTTTGAAAGCCATCCATTTTTTCATATTGAATCAAATGGGAATACGCTCCTTATAAAAGGAAAAGACCGTTTGTCAAGTCTTCAGGAAATAAAAATGATGCTTTCTTTTGCGAAGGATCTTTATCTGTTATTAAACGCGCAGAGCGCTAAATAACAATCGGTAAATTATGCTTATTTTGTACCTTACACATAAATGTTAATATCTATGATGCGCCTTTGCCCTCTGATGTTTTTCTTGTACCTAATAAATCTTGCAGGGCAACAAACTATTGGATCTATTGAGTTATTGAGCCCTAAAATGAGTGCTTTGGTTGATGTTGATGCGGGTATTGAGGTTCTAGCAACAGGGTTTCAATGGGCAGAGGGGCCTGTTTGGGTCCCTGAATTGAATGGGGTACTTTTTACAGATGTTCCGAATAACAGGGCTTATTTATGGTCAGAAAAATATGGGCTTAAGCTTTTTTTAAATCCTAGTGGGATGACCAACCACGCTCCTCATAGCACTAATGAGGGGGCTAATGGTTTAACGCTTGATTCGGCCGGTAATCTGATCTTATGTCAACACGGTAATCGTGCTGTTTCTAAATTAAAGAGCTGGTCATTTGATTCTCCAGATTATGAAGTTTTAGTCGACCACTACCAAGGAAAATGGCTAAACAGTCCGAATGATCTTGACTATAATAAAGATGGGGTGCTTTTCTTTACGGATCCACCTTATGGCCTTAAAGATCAAGATCAAGACAGCATTAAAGAACTAGATTTTAACGGTATTTATAAATGGTCTTCGGATAATGGAATTGAATTGCTTGACAAGTCGCTTCGTCGTCCAAATGGAATTGCACTTTCTGAGGACGAAGAAATTGTATATGTAGGTAATTCTGACTCAAGAAATAGTATTATAGTTGCCTATGATCTATTGGGGGGTGTTTTAAAAAATAAGCGTATTTTTTTTGATGGGAATGAGATGATGAAAAAGCGTAACGGCCTATTCGATGGGCTTAAAGTTCATTCCTCTGGAGTCGTTTTTGCAACNGGCCCAGGAGGTGTTTTAGTAATTGATAAAGACGGTCTTCATCTTGGNACAATAATGCCGGGNAAAAAAACGGCCAACTGTGGATTCGATTTGAAAGAAGAATACCTATATCTCACTTCCACAGATGTCTTGGCGAGAATTAAACTAGCAAAACCATGAAGCTTTNTCCTATAGAAGCTGGGAATTTCAAACTAGACGGTGGTGCTATGTTTGGTGTGGTTCCTAAAACTCTTTGGGAACAAACCAACCCAGCTGATGAAAAAAATAGAATTGAAATGGTAAGCCGCTGTCTTCTTGTAGAGGAGGGAGATAAGCTGATATTGATTGACACTGGGATGGGAACAAAGCAGGGAAATTCTTTTTTTCGTCACTATAGCCTTTGGGGCGATCATTCTTTAGAAAGGTCTCTTGCTAAAGAGGGGTTTCATCCTGATGATATTACAGATGTTTTTTTGACTCATTTACATTTTGATCATTGTGGTGGTGCTGTAAAGAAAACATTATCTGGTTTGTTGGTTCCTGCGTTTAAAAATGCTCTTTTCTGGGTTCATAAATCACACTGGGATTGGGCAGTCAATCCNAATCCTAGAGAAAAGGCTTCTTTTTTAANAGACAACATTCTTCCGCTTANGGAAAGCGGCCAGTTGCGATTTATTGATGGCTTGGGGCCCATTATNTTAGAAACTCCNTTTCCGTTTTCTATTCAGCTNATTGATGGTCATACAGAAAAACAAATGTTGCCCNTTATTANCTATCGTGATAAAAAAATACTCTTTGCTGCCGATTTAGTCCCTACTGTAGGTCATNTACCNATTCCTTATGTTATGGGTTATGACACGCGTCCACTATTATCTCTTCANGAAAAAGAACTGATTTTGAAANATATGTTCGANCNAGATGCCCTTATTTTTTTANANCACGACCCATACCACGAACTAATNTCTCTTCAAAGGACAGAAAAAGGAATACGNATGGAAAATCATTTTAAATTTAAGTCTTATTTTGGCTCCATGTAATTTTAAAATTNATGNNATGAAAACCTTTNTTCTTNCNCTGCTTTTGATCTTTTCTTTGAGNNTTTCNAAGGCTCAATATTGGCAACAAGCTGTTGATTATACTATGGAGGTGTCTTTNGATGCTGAGACAGCACGNTACAAGGGGTCTCAAAAGCTCATTTATACAAATAACTCTCCAGAAACCCTTAAAAAGGTTTTTTACCATCAATATTTTAATGCTTTTCAGCCAGGAAGCGAAATGGCTGTTCGGCTTAAAAATGGTGCTGATAAAAATGGGCGTTTCAAAGTTGTCGTTGATTCCCTTAGCTCTGATCAGCAGGGGTTCCTTAGAGTCTCTAATTTAACCCAAGATGGTGCTGCTGTAATAACTGAAGATTCCGAAACCATACTAGAGGTAACTTTAAATACGCCTCTAGGTCCAGGAGAAAGCACAACTCTTGAGCTTGATTTCGAAGGACAGGTCCCCGATGTGGTCAGAAGGGCGGGCAAGAATTCTTCAGAGGGTATTGCGTTTTCTATGGCGCAATGGTATCCAAAAATGGCAGAATATGATCTTGAGGGATGGAATTCTGACCCCTACACTGGAAGGGAATTCCATGGTGTATGGGGAAATTTTGATGTAAAAATTACACTTGACAAAGACTTTACTGTGGCAGCAAGCGGCTACCTGCAAAACGCCGAAGACATTGGAAAGGGATATAGTGAAAGAAAACGNCCTAAGTCAAAAAAGGGAAAACTTACTTGGCATTTTATTGCTCCTATGGTGCATGACTTTACTTGGGCTGCNGATGTTGATTATATNCATGATACTTATCCTGGGCCTAACAATGTAACGCTTCATTTTTTCTATAAAAACGATCCTGAAATTNTNGAAAACTGGAAAAAACTNCANCCCGANACCGCTAAANTGATGTCNTATTTTAATTCTAAAATAGGTNCTTACCCTTACAAACAATATAGTGTTGTCCAGGGGGGTGATGGAGGAATGGAATACGCAATGNTAACNCTAATAACNGGAGGAAGAAAATATGGCTCNTTATTTGGTGTTACTGCNCANGAGTTNGCGCATTCTTGGTTTCAACATGTTTTAGCTACAAACGAAACCAAACATGAGTGGATGGATGANGGGTTTACATCATTTATCTCTACTCTGGCAGAAAATGANATTTTGGAAGAAAACCTAGAATTTCCTTTNGAAGGNTCTTATCGTGGTTATTTTAATCTGGCCGCCTCCGGAGTCGANATGCCCCAAAGCACTAACGCAAACCGATATGAGCACAATTTCGCNTATGAAAGTACAGCATATAATAAAGGTGCTGTTTTTTTAGCNCAATTAGGTTATNTTGTGGGAAAAGAAAANCTATTCGAGATTCTACNANCTTATTATAAGGAGTGGCAATTCAANCATCCCCAACCTAATGANTTAAGAAGAANNGCTGAAAGAATTTCTGGTCTTCAGTTGCAGTGGTATCTTACTGATTGGACTCAAACAACAAACAAAATAAACTACGCCATAAAGGGNGTTGAAGACANTGGAAGTGGAACTGTTGTNNCTTTAGAGCGTAAAGANTTAATGCCTATGCCTCAAGANGTGTTGGTGGTTTATAAGGATGGGNGTGCTGAGCTTCATTATATACCAATTTCATTAATGCGNGGTGAAAAAGAAAATGAATATTTAATTGAAAGGANTGTTCATAAAGATTGGGTTTGGGCAANCCCTANATANGATCTNATTCTTGATAAACAAAAANATNNNATAAAAACAATCATNCTTGATCCAAGTGGCTTNATGGCNGACATTGATAAAAATGATAATTTTTATGTCGACTCTAAAGAGNATTCAAATTAAACGGCTAAAAGGGAAATCAACAATTGATTTCCTTTNCAATNCTGGNAAGGTTATNCATTCTAAAAGACTGTATATTAGGATGATAAATAATGCNGGNGGTGGTATTTATTATTCTGGTGTNTCTGTTCCTAAAAAGTTATTTAAGAATGCCGTTGATAGAAATAGGATAAAAAGACAAATGCGTTTAGCTTTGGTAAAATTAGACAATAAACAGCTTTTTGAAGGCTCGGGTATGCTTATATATAAAAGCAAAGAAAGACCACTTACCAAGGAATTAATTAATGAGGTAGATTTGCTATTTAGATCTTTTTAAAAAGATTAAGGTTTGAATGTCATTGCTATATGAGGAATTCCGTCTTCTAAGTACCCCTCGCCATCTTCAATAAAACCGTGGCTATTATAAAAAGAAACTAAGTGTGCCTGAGCGGATATTTTTATTGAAGAAGTAACGTCTAATTTAATAGCCTCTTCTATTCCTTTTTTCACAAGGTCATGTCCATAATTTTTTCCTCTATGTGTTTTGGAAACAACCAATCTTCCAATGGAAACATAAGAAGAATATGATTCGCCTTTGGGCAAAACACGTGCGTATGCAGCTATTTTTTTTTTGTCTAAGCCTAATATGTGGATACCTTTTGGGTCTTTACCATCTATGTCTTGATAGACACAGTTCTGTTCTACGACAAAAACTTCAGAGCGCAAAGCAAATAAATCATGAAGCTCTTTTATTGTAAGTTGAATAAAAGATTTACTTACGAACTTTAGCATTTTATTTACAGGGTATTTTATCTATTCTTCCTTGGTGTCGGCCACCTTCGAAATCTGTAGATATAAATGTGTCCACCATTTGAAGTGCTTGGGATATAGATACAAAACGAGCAGGGATGCTCAAAATATTGGCATTATTATGCTGCCGGGCTAAACTCACTAATTCATTTGTCCAACATAAAGCTGCTCTAATCTTTCTGTGTTTATTCGCTGTCATTGCGGCTCCATTACCACTTCCGCAAATAATGATTCCTAAGTCTGAATTTTGAGCTGACACTTCCTCTGCAACAGGGTGAATAAAATCTGGATAATCTACACTCTCTTCTGTGTTTGTTCCATGATTAGATATATCATGACCTTTTAGCGTCAATAATCTTATAATTTCTTTTTTATAAAGTGGTCCAGCATGATCGTTTCCTATGCTAATTTTCATCTTTCTGTTTTGTGTAAAATTAAGAAACCTTTTTTTTTTGTTTATTAACTGTGAATTACTTTATTAAAGAGTTGTTTACAAACAATAAATAAAAAAATTGCTCTTCTAAAAAAAAATATTTTATATAAATAAACTAAACTTAAACAATTTTTTAAGTTTTTATTGTCCATAAAAAACTTACATAAAAGCTGACTTTATTAAAAGTAAATTTCATTTTTAAAATGTGTTTTTATTTACAAAATAACATATAAACACGTCTTAAATAAGTTAAGTAAGACTTTGATTTTAAATCTATTAGTATGTGAACAGCATTTAAAAAAATGTTAATTAGATTAAATAAACAAGATTTCAAAATAAAAGAGGAAGAAACTATAAGCAGTATTAACAAACTATATAATCGTTCATTAAGATTCCAAAAAAAGAAAATAAAATATATAATATGTTAATATAGTTAATAAAGTAAAGAAACTGATTGTTGTACATTTGTTTCAACTACAAATTAAATGCACAAAAAGAAAAAGGATTTAAAAAAATTAGAAGCCAAAATACTTTTGCTTTTTCAAAACTCCTCACATTTAGAATATAACTATAAACAGTTAGCATCAAAACTTAAAGTAAGAGACACAAAAGGGAGAAACGATATAATAAGGGTGTTAGATATTTTACTTAAAAAAGAAAAACTTATTTCTGATCAGAGGGGAAAATATAAGTTTAATATAACAAGTATAAGAAAGGAAGAAGCAGAATTACGGATCATTCCTTCCGGAAAAGGAGTTGTTTTTTTGTCGTCACGCCAAGAAGACATAATCATACCTAAAAAATATATAAATAAGGCACTNGATGGAGATTTGGTTGAAATTAGTATTCACAANAAAAATAAAAATGTGGAAGCACATGTCGAATGTATAACACATAGAGCAGAAAAAGAATATGTAGGCATATTGGAAAGAAAGAAAGAATTTGCTTTTGTAAACTGCAAAAATAGCAGGACTTATACAGATTTCTTTATAGAAAAAAAAGAAGTGAAAGATTACAAAGATGGAGAAAAAGTAGTTGTTAAATTCAAATCTTGGGACGACAATCGAGATTCACCAAATGGAAAAATAATTAAAAAGCTAGGAACCCCAGGAGAGACTGAGACAGAAATTCATGCAATACTTCACGATTATGGTTTACCTTATGAGTTCCCGATTGCAGTAGTTGAGGAAGCTTCTTACATTTCTACTAAAATTGATAGCAGAGAAATAAAAAAAAGAAAAGACTTTAGAAAAAGTTTAACTTTCACAATTGACCCAAAAACAGCAAAGGATTATGATGACGCAATTTCTTTTAAAGATCTTGGCCAAGGAAAAATACAAGTAGGAATACATATTGCAGATGTGTCTCATTATGTACAGCCAAAGACAAAATTAGACGCTGAATCTTATGATCGAGCAACATCAGTTTATTTGGTAGACAGGGTAGTTCCTATGCTGCCTGAGGTTCTTTCTAATGAGTTGTGTTCTCTTCGGCCTCAAGAAGAAAAATTAACATTTTCTGCTGTTTTTACCTTAGATGAAAAAGGAAAGGTCCTTAACGAGTGGTACGGAAGAACATTAATTTTTTCAGATTATAGATTTGCCTATGAAGAAGTACANTGTATGTTAGATACTGATCAACCTGAAGTAAGCGAGTTAGCTTCTCTAACTGGAAAAAAGTATATGGTCTCAAGGAAAGTGTTTAATGCAATTAAATCGCTCGATTACCACGCCAAACTTCTAAGGAAAAAAAGAATGCAACTAGGGGCAATAAGTTTTGATAGAGTTGAGGTTGATTTTAAACTTGACCCAGAAAAAAAGCCAGAATCGGTATTTTTTAAAACATCTAAAGATGCACATAAATTAATAGAAGAATTTATGCTTCTTACAAACAGAAAAGTTGCAGAGTTTATAGGTAAAAAGAGACAAAATCTTCCTTTTGTTTATAGAGTTCACGATGNCCCAGANGAAGAAAAATTGGAGAACCTAAAGCAAACAGTCAATTCTTTTGGATATTCATTTAGCCTATCAGAAAAAAAAAATAAATAAAGAAATTAATGGATTGTTGGAAGCTTGTCAAGGTAAGCGAGAGCAAAATTTAATTGATACATTAGCTCTAAGATGCATGTCAAAAGCAGTTTACACCACTCAAAATATTGGNCATTATGGCTTGGCTTTTTCTTATTATACTCATTTTACCTCGCCAATTCGTCGTTATCCTGATATACTTGTACATCGACTTTTGCAGGCTTATTTAGAAGGTGGGGANACAGAATCAGCGTTTATAATTGAAGAGGCGTGCAAACATAGCTCTTATAGAGAACAACTTGCCACAAAAGCAGAAAGGGATTCTATAAAACACATGCAAATGGTGTTTATGCAAGATAAAGTTGGACAAGAATTTGATGGTTTAATATCAGGGGTTACAGAAAGGGGGCTTTATGTTGAAATAATTGAAAACAAGTGTGAAGGAATGATAAGAGCCATGGATATGAGAGAAGATTTTTTTCATTTTGACTTTGAGCGCCACGCATTAATAGGTGAGCNAACAAAAAAAACATACCAACTCGGGGACCCAATAAAAATAAGAGTAAAAAAAGTAGATCTGTTAAAGCGTTTTTTAGATTTTATTCCAATTGTTTAGTTTATGATTATTTAGATATGAATACCACAAAAGTCAAATTATATTTCAGTTTTATTGTTTTTTTATTTGCTTTTGTTGCCAAAGCACAAGACTATGAAAAAAGAACCCTCACAACATCGCCTTTCGTTGGCGTAAAGGTGTATTCTGGGATNCGACTGAAACTGATTTATTCAGATGTAAATAAAGCGGTAATCAAAGGACCACAGTCTGACGACGTGTCCCTATCTATGCGGAACAAAATACTTCATATTAAAATCCCTTTGGGCAGTATCCCAGACAGCATTCCTACTCAAATTGACCTTTATCACAGTAGGCCACTAAATGAGATTACCGCTTCTCAAGGAGCAGAAGTTACATCTCTAGAGCCGATACGCCAAACAAGTCTTAATCTTGCCTCAAGGACAGGCGGTGTAATGAATGTTGTAATTTATACAGATACACTAGATGTTACTGCTAACACTGGAGGACGGCTTGAACTGATTGGCGCAGTTTCAAATTTTAATTTAAAGGTGAACACAGGTGGAAGCTGTGAGGCAGAACAGCTTCAAACTGTTCAAGCTCAGGCAAAATTGATTGCAGGAGGATATGCTTATGTATTAGTTTCAGAGCTATTAGAAGCACAGATTATTGGCGGAAGTGTTCTACGCGTTTATGGCAACCCCGTAAAAAAAACATTTCAGAAAAAATTATGGGGTAATATATATTATGAAAGATAAAAAGAGGCATCGAGCGGATTCGAACCGCTGTAGAAGCTTTTGCAGAGCTCTGCCTAGCCACTCGGCCACGATGCCATAGNNGCAAAAATACTAATTATTAACCGAAATCNATACTTNANCGATNGAGTTCTCTTTCAACNGCAACTTCATCAACATTACCACCGATTGGNGGNTTNANTTTTGCAACTTTCACCTTTACAAGGATNACCTGTCGGTGATCTTTCAAAATTCTTTTCAAAATTCGGTCAGCGACTTTTTCCAGAAGTTTTGAGCGAATTGACATTTCTTCTTTTACGATTGCGTGAAGCGAAACATAGTCGACTGTATCTTTTAAATTATCAGATTTGGAGGACAGATTAAGGTCTGCGTCAATTGCCAGGTTCACAACATAATCACTCCCAATTTTTTCTTCCTCATCCATGCAACCATGAAATGCATATAAACGTATATTTTTTAAATAAATTCTTCCCATTTAATCNGTAAATATAAGCACTGTTTTCTTTTTTTATTCACAAGATTGCTTTCATTATCTTTGCATCAAATAAACATCATGGAGAAACCCCTTCATTTCATCGAGCACCTAATCGATGAAGATTTAAAAAGCAATTGTTCAAAATCCGACTTACGATTCCGTTTTCCACCAGAACCCAACGGACACCTTCACATTGGTCACGTAAAAGCAATATGTTTAAATTTTAATTTAGGCGAACGTTACAATGCACCAGTAAACCTTAGGTTTGATGATACTAATCCAGCAAATGAGGAAAAGCAATTTGTAGATGCCATCAAAGAAAACATAAAATGGCTCGGTTATCAATGGGATGCTGAATGCTATGCTTCAGACTATTTTGATCAACTATACACATGGGCTCTATTGCTAATAGATAAAAACCTTGCCTATGTTGATTCCCAAACTTCTGAGGAAATTGCTCAACAAAAAGGAACGCCCACAAAGGCAGGCACCCACAGTCCTTATCGAGAGCGTTCAATATCAGAAAACAAAACTATATTTGAGGAGATGAGGTCTGGAAAACACAAAGAAGGATCACATGTTCTGCGAGCAAAAATTGACATGGCATCGCCAAATATGTTGTTGAGAGATCCAGTTATGTATCGTATACTTTTTAAAACCCACCATAGAACAGGTGATGATTGGTGCATTTATCCAATGTATGATTGGACTCATGGACAGTCAGACTATATTGAACAGGTTTCACATTCACTATGCTCTCTGGAATTCAAACCCCATAGAGATTTGTACGAATGGTTTTTAGATTCCCTCTCACCCTTAGACAACAATAGACCGAAACAACGGGAGTTTGCAAGAATGAATCTCTCCTATGCAGTCACAAGCAAACGCAAGCTTGCCGAGCTTATAGAAGGAAACTACGTTTCGGGTTGGGACGATCCAAGAATGCCCACAATTGCAGGTTTGAGAAGGAGAGGATATACCCCAAGTGCATTAAGAAAATTTGTTGATGCGGCAGGTGTTGCCAAAAGAGAAAATGTAATCGATATCTCATTATTAGAGCACTCAATTCGCGAGGATTTAAACAAAAGCTCACCAAGAGTAATGGCTGTATTAAATCCAATTAAACTTACAATTTTGAATTATCCAGAAGCTCAAACAGAAACATTAGAGGGCGAGATTAATCCTGAACAACCGGAGCTCGGTAATAGAAAAATCCCTTTTTCCAAACAGCTTTATATTGAAAAAGAGGACTTTAAAGAAGAAGCAAATCGCAAATTTTTTAGACTTACTTTAGGGAAAGAAGTACGCTTAAAAAACGCATACATAATAAAAGGAGAGTCAGTAGTAAAAGATGATTCAGGAAACATTGTAGAAATTTTCTGCAGCTACGATCCAAAAAGTAAAAGTGGTAGTGGAAGTGATGAAAGCAAAAGAAAAGTGAAGGGAACCCTTCACTGGGTAAGTGAAGCAGAAGCACTACCAATAGAGGTCCGTATTTATGATCGACTNTTCCAAGAAGAAGCTCCAGACCAAGACAAATTTGTTGATTTCAAAACTTATTTAAATCCCAATTCAATGCATTTTGTAACGGGTTTTGCCGAACCAGGCCTTTCATGCGCAAAGCCAGGAGAGCACTTCCAGTTCCAAAGACTTGGGTATTTTGTAGTTGATTCTGATAGTAGATTTGACCAGCCCATTTTTAATAAAACCGTTGGTCTAAGAGACAATTGGTCAAAATAAAATCTAAGGCTCAGATTCTGGATTTTTCTTATTCTTTATGTTTTGTTCTTTCATCGCCTCTCCAATTTGGTTACTTGCGGTAAAAGAAGCAACCATATTATTAAGCATTTCACTACCTGCTTGTGGAGAATTAGGTAATAAGATCAAATTACTGTTTGACTCTCCACCAATGGATTGAAGAGTGTCATAATGCTGTGTAACAACAATTAGGGCCGAGGCCTCCTGAGAGTTAATTCCAACACCATTTAAAACGTCTACTGATTCTTCAAGACCACGAGCAATTTCTCTTCTTTGGTCTGCAATCCCTTGACCTTGAAGCCTTTTACTTTCTGCTTCAGCCTTTGCTTTCTCAACAATCAAAATACGTTCNGCATCACCTTCATACTGCGCTGCAACTTTTTTTCTCTCAGCCGCATTGATCTTATTCATAGCAGCTTTTACTTCACNATCCGGGTCTATATCGGTTACCAAAGCCTTAATAATATCATACCCGTAATTAATCATTGCGTCATTTAGTTCCCCTTTAACGGCATTTGCAATTTCATTTTTCTTTTCAAAAACATCATCCAATTTCATCTTTGGAACAACCGCCCTAACGACATCAAAAACATATGATGTTATTTGGTCTTGGGGATAGTCAAGCTTATAGTATGCATCATAAACATTATCCTTTACAGCNCTATACTGNACNGAGACCTTNAGCTTTACAAAAACATCATCTTTTGTTTTAGTTTCNACAATAACATCAAGCTGTAAAATACGNAGGCTTATGCGNCCAGNAATTTTNTCAATTAATGGAATTTTGAAATGTAACCCAGATTGCCTGATGGCTAAAAACTTGCCAAATCTCTCTATAACTGCAGCAGTTTGCTGTTTTACAACAAAAATTCCCGTTAAGAAAAAGAGTATTAAAACTCCGAAAATAATATAAGGTAGCATAAGATTTAAGTTTTTTGTTTAAAATAAGAAATTGCTTTTGAAATACGAACTAATATAATGTCTTTNTCTAANAACTTACAAATCTCAAACAAATCTGGGCCNGATAATTTNCCAACTAATGCAATTCGAAAGCACTGCATCATAANACCAATATTTATTTCATTTTCTTCAGCCCAAATTTTAAGTAAATCTTTTAAAGCTTCCAACTCATTGCAATTACCTACAATTTTTAAAATACCCTCTAATATTCTATCTGCATTTTTTGACTTTAATTTAAGCGTGACTTTTTCATCGTAGGGTTGCGTTTCATTAATCCAATTCATCTCAGCATGAAGATCATTTAGGGTGAGTAGTCGCTCCTTCAGTAAGTCGATTAGCGCAATATGTTTTGAGGGATCNAATCCCTTAAGCCTCTTCTTTACCANAGGTATATTTACCAGCNTTTTAGAACTACACCTTATTACATGCTGATGATTTATCCATTTAGCTTTTTCAAAATCAAAGCGTGCACCTCCCTTTTGAATTCCGCTAATCCTGAAGCTTTGTTTTAGTTCATCCAGAGAAAAAATCTCCTTTTCATTTCCATTATTCCAACCTAAAAGCGCCAAATAATTTATAAACCCCTCAGGCAAAAACCCACTTTCCATAAAGCCAACAGATGATGCTCCCCAGGACAACGGGAACACAGGAAACCCCTCTTTATCACCATCTCTTTTTGATAATTTCCCTTTTCCTTTCGGCTTCAAAATTAATGGTAAATGCATGAATTGTGGGGTCTTCCATCCAAAAGCATTATATATAACTTTGTGGATTGGTAAGGAGGGAAGCCACTCCTCTCCTCTTATTACGCAGCTTATTTCCATTAACCGATCATCTACTACACTAGCAAAGTGATAGGTTGGCATAGCATCACTTTTCATCAAAATTTTATCATCAAGAAGGTCACTATTGAGTGTGATATTTCCTCTTATTTCGTCATAAACGGAGATTACTTCACCTGGATTAACTTTTAGGCGGACAACATAATCGTCTTTTAGATTTTTTTTAACATCTTTATCTGGAAGCGTTAAGCTGTTTTTAAAATTTAGCCTGTTCTGTGCTCCGTAACGAAACGTTTCGCCGTTAATTTCTGCTTTTTTTCTTTCATCATTCAGGGTTTCAGTTTTATCAAAAGCATAATAAGCATTTCCCTTTTCAATAAGTTTTTCTATATGTAGCCGATAAATCTCTTTTCTTTGACTCTGTCTATAAGGTCCATACATACCACCGTTGTAGGGCCCTTCATCAGGAGTCAGCCCACACCACTCAAGTGCCTTTTGAATATACTCTTCGCTTCCCTTAACATATCGGGCCTGATCGGTATCCTCAATTCTTAAAATAAAAACACCATTGTTTATCTGCGCGAACAGATAACTGAAAAGAGCAGTTCTTACTCCCCCTATATGTAATGGACCNGTGGGACTTGGNGCAAAGCGAACGCGTGTCTTCATTTTTTCTGTAAATATACTAGCTTCTCATTATTTATCTTATTAGAGCTCGACAAATCCGTTATATTTGCAAAAAAGTTTATTATCATTACTTACAATAACATACCCGAGTTTATATCGCCAGATGATTTGAACACCTCTCTCAATTCATATGTTGATTCTTATGGATATCGAATTGATCAATTATCTTATAATTTTGTTTCAAAAGAAAAGCTGCTTTTGCTTAACCAACAATTTCTAAATCATAATACACATACCGATGTAATTACTTTTGACTACTCAAAAAATAAATCACTTAAAGCAGAATTTTTTATTTCCCTATGGGCTGTGAGTCTCTCAGCAAAAGAATTCTCACAAAGNATTGAAAATGAGACCCTTAGGACAATCGTTCACGGGATTTTACATTGTTTGGGGTATAAAGATGACTCCAAACGCAATAAACACCAAATGAGAGAACTTGAAGATAAATTTATAGAAATGTTCCACGTGAAACAAAAAAANAATGTTTGATTCNAANTATGATGTGATTGTAGTTGGNGCTGGGCACGCAGGNTGTGAAGCAGCAGCANCAGCAGCAAACTTAGGNTCACAGACATTATTGNTCACAATGAACTTNCAAAATGTGGCACAAATGTCATGNAANCCTGCTATGGGAGGGATAGCCAAAGGNCAAATTATNAGAGAGATAGANGCNCTAGGAGGGTATTCGGGAATTNTTTCAGACAGAAGTGCAATTCAGTATAAAATGCTNAATCAATCTAAAGGTCCTGCTATGTGGAGCCCANGAGTTCAATCAGACCGAAGTCTTTTNACACTTGAATGGNGATCATTACTAGAAAAAACACCAAACTTAGATTTTTATCAAGANATGGTGGTTGACCTGATTATCGATAAAGANCAAGTTATTGGAGTAAAAACCTCTCTAGGGTTANAAATATTANCCACAANTGTTATTCTTACCAATGGAACTTTTTTAAACGGACTAATCCATATAGGCAATAAAAACTTTGGNGGAGGGCGAGCAGGAGAGAAAGCATCAACNGGTCTCACAGCTNCAATTGAAGAANTAGGCTTCCTTNCAGGACGCATGAAAACNGGNACNCCACCCAGGGTTGANGGACGTTCTTTAGATTATTNNAAAATGGAAGANCAGCCGGGAGACATCAACCCTTCTAAATTTTCTTTTACAAACCTGACACAACCATTGACCAAGCAAATTAGTTGTTACATNACTCATACAAATNANGATGTACATGANATCCTTCGCTCNGGGTTCGATNGCTCTCCTATGTTTAANGGGGCAATTCAAAGCACAGGNCCTCGTTATTGNCCATCCATAGAAGATAAAATAAATCGTTTCAGCGACAAGTCACANCATCAGNTCTTCGTTGAGCCAGAAGGGTGGGACACCATTGAAGTTTATGTAAATGGTTTTTCGACCTCCCTCCCTGATGATATCCAANACAAAGCACTGAAACAAGTTANAGGCTTTGAGAACGTTAAGTTTTTCAGACCAGGCTATGCTATNGAATACGACTATTTCCCGCCGACTCAATTATTCCATAGTTTAGAGACAAAGAGAATACAAAATTTATTCTTTGCAGGTCAGATCAATGGAACCACAGGCTATGAAGAAGCCGGCGCTCAAGGGCTGATGGCGGGAATTAATGCGCATTTAAAAAGCAGAGACAAAACACCCTTTATTTTAGGCCGAGAAGAGGCTTATATTGGGGTGTTGATAGACGATCTTATTTTAAAAGGAACAGAGGAGCCATATCGCATGTTCACATCTAGAGCAGAATACCGAACACTTCTTCGTCAAGACAATGCTGATCAGCGACTAACACCAAAGGCTCATGAATTAGGGCTTGTGTCGGATGAAAGAATACGCGCTGTTGAAAAGAAGAAAAATAAAGGGGCAGCCTTAGTCTCTTTTTTAAAGAAATCAAGTTATGATCTTTTTCATGCCAATGCTATTCTTAATGAAAAGAAAGATGTTGAAGTAAAACAGACAGATAAGTTTGTAAAACTCTTGTCTCGACCAAATATTAAAAGAAAGGATTTATTAAGATTTCCGAATATTAGTTCATTTCTTATNGAAAACGATATGGATGATTCAATCTTTGAACAAGCTGAGATCGAAATNAAATATGCAGGCTATATTGAAAAAGAAAAAAGAACAGCAGAGAAACTCAAACACCTAGAAAANATTAAAATTCCATCNAAATTTAATTATGATCAATTGGCTTCCTTGTCCCATGAAGCCAAAGAAAAACTCACTAAAATTCAACCAAAAACTTTGGCCCAGGCATCAAGAATAAGCGGGATTAACCCAAGCGATATAAGTGTACTCCTTGTGAGTATGGGGCGATAGTAAATTATGTTTCACGTGAAACATCTATGAGATCAAGACCACACATAATTGAAGCAAAAGACCACCTAGTCACGGGCGAAACTTTTAAGGTGGTATATGACGAGGCTTTAGGTTATGCCTCTACGCAAATTAAAAAGCAAATAAATTTATCTTTTTACTATCCAAAAGAAACTTATGTATCCCATCAGCAAAATCCTGAAGGAGTNAACGGAAAGCTTTATCTTTTAGTTCAACAATTAATGTTACGCTATAAATACTANATTTTTAGACGTAACCATTCAGGACAACACTTATTAGATATAGGAGGAGGNATTGGTGTATTCGCAGATTATATGATCAAAAGGGGATACNTTNCATCTNTTGTTGAACCAAATTCAATTGCCAGAGAGATANCGTTTAATAAAGGAATTGAATCATATCATTCATTAGCCCATTTAGCCAATACAAAAAAATACGACACTCTTTCATTNTGGCATACACTTGAACATGTTGATAATCTAAACGACACCCTCCAGCAATGCAACAATTCCCTCAAAAATGATGGCCTGCTTATCATTGCGGTTCCAAATTTAAATAGTTTTGACGCCCTTTATTACGGTCCCTTNTGGGCAGCACTTGATGTGCCGAGACACCTTTGGCATTTCACTCCCAAAGGACTGAAACAACTTCTTGAAAAAAATGGATTTGTTTTAGTTAACACATACCCACTATGGTTTGACGCAATTTATATTGCAATAATCTCAGAGAGCTATTCTGAAAACAAACTTTCTTTCTTAAGAGGCCTATTTATTGGGCTATGTTCGAACATAAGGGCACTTTTCAATGGAGAATATTCTTCCAAAATTTTCGTCTTCAAAAAGAAAAATTAAGCTGAACGAAGATTAATTAAGCGCGTAAGTTTAAGTGCGATTTCGGAAAATACCATTTTAGCATTCGCATTCCTTTGAATATAATAATAGTGATCTTCAAATAGCTCAATTAATTTCTGAACATTAGAATTATGAATAAAAGGAGCTAGTTTATCTATGTCAAAACCAGTCTCTGAGGAAAAATGTACGAGATCAGGAAGGGCATAGTTTTTTAAGAATGCATCTCTAAAAAACTGAATACAAAAACTTAGGAAGGCCTTTTGATTTTCTCTCCCCATTAAAGCTAGTTCATTAGACCATTCCATTAAATCAACCACAACACCCTTATTTCCTTTAGCTTTAAAAGCGCTTCTTAATCCTTTTACTAAAAGCGCTTCATATTCTTCATCTTGAGTTTCTGAAATTAGGATTCTTAATTTTCGATAGTCCCCNTCAGCTTGTTTGATTATTTTAGTCTTATTAGGATAATTTTCTGGAATTTGATCTAATAGTGCANCTTCNTCTATAGGNCCAATTGAGATTTCTTGGCANCGTGAAAGCAGAGTTGGAAGAACAGTCTCCGTACTTTCACATAAAAGAATAAAGTATGTGTTTTCAGGGGGCTCTTCAAGTAGCTTTAGAAANGTGTTGGCCGCNTNNGCATTCATTTTTTCTAANCCCCATAAAACACANACTTTATTCCCNCCACCAAAAGCCTTNAGATACAAACTGTGGTGTAATTTTTCGATTTCAGAAACTGTAATAACACCCTGTTTNTTNCCNACATTTATATGATCAAACCAATCAACATAGTTACCGTAAGGGGAACGATTCAGAAAATCATACCATTCCCTGGCATAATCACTAGAATAAACTTCTTTTTCTGAACCNNTTTTTACTACAGGATAGATAAAATGCAAATTTGGATGCTGACAGTTTTCACCAAGTAGTTTTGTTTCTTTAGAAGGCTCNTCAAACTTTAAAAGNTGTAGTGAAAATTCAATACTTAANACTAAATTACCGTTACCCGAAAAAGACTTAAANAACTGAGCATGAGGAACTTGAGAAGATTCTAATAAATATTTTAAATGTTTTTTTATGCGTTCTTGACCGATAGTGTATTTCCAAAACATGAGTAAATATACTGTTCCTTGTGAACTTTATAAAGACTCCGTTTCAACTTATTTATAAAATTTTTATACGAAGTCTTTCATTATTGTACTTTTGAAAAAATTTTAATAATGCGCNTTTTAGAACATCAAAACTTTAATAACGAGAGAGCAATAGTTCGTGTAGACTTNAATGTTCCTTTAAATAATGAATTTCAGGTTACTGACAATACNCGAATCCAAGCTGCAAAACCAACAATTCAATACATTTTATCAAAGGGAGGAAGTTGTGTACTCCTTTCTCATTTAGGTCGCCCTGAGGGACGAGATCCAAAGCTATCACTGAAGCATATTGTTAAAGAAGTATCCAACACATTAGGAGTTGATGTTCANTTTTGTAGTCAAACNGTAGGATCAGAAGCTGAATCAAAAGCATCAGCACAGAAACCTGGCCAAGTTNTACTCATGGAAAATTTAAGATTTACGAAAGAAGAAACCAGAGGGGATAAAACTTTTGCAGAACAATTATCTCGTTTAGGCACAGTTTATGTAAACGACGCATTTGGTACAGCACATAGAGCACACGCNTCAACGACAATCATTTCAAAATTTTTTCTTAAAAAAAAGTGTTTTGGAGCCCTCTTAGCCAAGGAGGTTAAAGCCATTGACAAAGTAATGAAGCATGGAGAATCTCCTGTTGTTGCAATTTTAGGAGGAGCAAAAGTTTCTTCTAAAATAACCATAATTGAATCTTTATTAGAAAAAGTAGATCATCTAATTATTGGAGGAGGAATGGTATACACTTTTACAAAAGCACTTGGAGGTTCTATCGGTAACTCTATCTGTGAAATAGACTACTGTGATTATGCGCTAGAGCTTTTAGAAAAAGCAAAAGCAAAGGGTTTAAAGATCCATTTACCTGTTGATGTCATTGCTGGTGATTATTTCGGCAACGATGCCCACCAAAAAGTTTTTGAAGCCGACAATATTCCTGATGGTTGGGAAGGCTTAGATGCAGGACCTAAAAGCTGCAAAAAGTTCCACGAGCTAATTATTAATTGTAAGACCATCCTCTGGAATGGACCTCTTGGAGTTTTTGAATTTTCTAATTTTGCTAAAGGGACCATTTCTATTGGAGAATCTATTGGTGAAGCAACTAAAAACGGAGCCTTTTCACTAGTAGGAGGAGGGGATTCTGTTGCAGCTGTGAAGCAGTTTGGATTGGCTCCAAAAATGAGCTATATTAGTACAGGTGGAGGTGCCATGCTNGAAAGTCTGGAGGGGAAAACACTTCCAGGAATTGCGGCTCTAAATTATTAAAATTTAGCGCTGATTAAGTTTAAAACTCAAGACACTTTTAATGAAAACTGTTCTCCAACTTTTTTTTATCATTAATATTCTTATTTCTTGTCAATACAAAGTAGATCCAAAAGACGCGTATGTTCCAGACTCCAGTGGTAGCCTGAACCATGTAACTATAGTAATGCTAGAAAATGATTGGAATTCTAATTTAGGAGAAAGGGTACGAAACAATCTACAGCAGATTTATGAAGGACTTCCTTTGGATGAACCACAATATACTTTGAACTATTTAAATCCGAAGGCATTCTCTGGCTTTGCTCGACAAGGGCGNAATGTTGTTTGGTTTAAAAAAGATTCGATATCAGGGTTTCAATTATCTGAAAATCAGTTCGCTAGGCCTCAAATATTAGCAAGTATTACAGGGATAGATGCAGAGNTACAACAGTTTTATTTTGAAGAAAACGCAAATTTGTTGAGANAAANAATCGCTGAAAATGAGCGTAAAGAAAAAATGCGAAGAATTAACAAATCGTTAACCACTGAAAAAACACTTTTTGAAAGATTTGGTATCGATNTNAAATATCCCTCTGCCTATGAAACGGTAAAAGACACTGTTAATTTTGTTTGGATCCAAAAGCCTATTCGAAAAGGCCACCTAAACCTTATTGNATANANTNTAAACGAGAANGAATTAGACGATAATTTCAGTAAACAAATTTTAAACATACGCGATTCTATTGGAAAAGTTCATATCCCAGGAAGGTTAAAAGGAAGTTATTTTATAACTGAAAGAGCATATCGGCCGTATTTCTTCAAAACGGAATTGGATGGCAAACAGACTTACTTAACCAAAGGCACGTGGGAAGTAGCAAACGATTTTATGGCAGGGCCTTTTGTAAATTATGCCATACGAGACAGCATTACCAAAAGATGGATAGTTATAGAAGGTTTCGCATTTGCACCCTCAGCAAATAAAAGGGAGTATATGTTTGAATTGAATACTATACTTACCTCCTTTAAGAAAGGAATGTAGTCAGCTCTTTTTTTCCTCTTCTACTTTAGGCTTCTCCTCTTCTTTGGTTGCATTTTTAAATTCTTTTATACCACTTCCTAAGCCTCTCATTAGTTCAGGAATTTTTCGTCCACCAAAAAGAAGGAGGACTACTGCAATTATCAAAATTATTTGCGGGCCACCAATCATACCTAAAAACATTAAATACAATGTCATTGAAATTTATTTTACACAAATGTACAGAAATATTTAGTTTCGTTTACATGAAAAAATAAAGACGAGCATTACTCGGGTAAATGATTCCTTATCTTTGTAACTAATATGGATAAAAAAGAAAGCAAAAAAAAGGACTTTTTTAAAAAGCTGCTATCACCCTACCGTTTGGTTGTTATCAATGAAGAAACATTTGAAGAAAGGGTTCAATACAGAATTACCAAGCTATCCATTATATTAGGATCCATCTTTACGGCTATATCTATAGCAGGCATAATTTATTTATTTATAGCTTACACGCCTTTAAAAGAGTATATCCCCGGTTACGATTCTTCTGAACTTCGAAAAAAAGCAGTTCAAAACTTATTCATAACGGACTCATTAATTACTCTTTACAATCAAAACTTACAGTATTTAAATGCAGTTAAATCGGTATTAAACGAGGAAATTTTACTTGAAAATCCAGAGCTTCCAGAACAAAATTTACAAAGTGAAAATCAAGGACGGATATCATTCGTCTCAACTGTGCCAGAGGATTCGCTTCTCAGAGCTTTCGTTTCCCAACAAGATAAATATAATCCAGAACTCAGAAGCTCAATTGCTAAAGTAGAACCTCTACTTTTGCCTCCAGCCTTAGGGCCAATTTCTCAACAATTTAATCTTGAAGAGGAGCATTATGCAATAGATATTGTTCTTAAAAAAAACACTCCTATAAAGGCAATTTTAGAAGGCCGTGTAATTTTTGCTGAATGGACTGCACAAACAGGCCATGTAATAATAGTTGAGCACAATAAAGGTATTTTATCAGTTTACAAACACAATTCCTCTTTAAGTAAAAAACAAGGAGATGTTGTCCAGGGAGGCGAAGTTATTGCTCTTGCAGGAAATACAGGTGATTTTAGTACTGGATTTCATTTACATTTCGAATTGTGGATAGACGGCTACCCGATGGACCCTGAGAAATTTTTTAATTTTTCTTCAGAATGATTAAGGAAATAGCCTTTAAAGTTTTTGCGGCATTAGTACATAGAAAAAATCAAAAGTGGATTCAAAATCCGATNAAANCACAGTTGCAGATATTCNATCAATTAATTCAAAAAGGCTNNGAAACTAAATTTGGAAAAGACCATTCTTTTAAATCAATTACAAATTCACTAGAATTTAGAGAAAAAGTACCAGTTCGTGATTATGAAGAACTTCTTCCTTATGTAGATAAAATTTTGGAAGGAGACTCAGATGTTTTATGGCCNGGGCGACCNATNTATTATGCAAAGTCAAGCGGGACTACTTCAGGAGCAAAGTTTATTCCAATAACTTATGACTCTATGCCCCAACACATAAGGGCAGCCAGAGAAGCATTATTGAATTACATACATGAAACGGGAAGCTCCAAAATAATAAGTGGTAAACATATTTTTCTTCAGGGAAGTCCTGTTCTTAAGGATAAAAAAGGCGTTGCTTTAGGNCGACTGTCAGGTATTGTTGCTCATTATGTTCCGACTTATCTTCAAAAAAACAGAATGCCAAGCTGGAAAACAAATTGTATTGAAGATTGGGAAAAAAAAGTCGAAGCAGTTGTGGAGGAGACTCATAATCAAAACATGACAATTATTGGAGGAATTCCATCTTGGGTTCAGATGTACTTTGAGCGATTGTCAAAAAAATCAGGGAAAGTTGTAGGCGAGCTTTTCCCAAACTTTTCACTTTTTGTTTATGGAGGAGTAAATTTTGAACCCTATAGAGGTATTTTTAAAAAACTGATTGGACGGACTCCAGACAGTTTAGAATTTTATCCAGCTTCTGAAGGGTTTTTTGCATATCAAGACAGTCAAAAAGATGAAGGTTTATTGTTACTCTTAGACCATGGTATTTTTTACGAATTTATAATGGCTAAAACCTTTTTTGATAAAGATCAGACTGTTCATTCACTTGATCAAGTTCAGTTGGGGATTAATTATGTAATGATTATTTCGTCTACAGCTGGTTTGTGGCGGTACAACATTGGTGACACTGTTAAATTTACCAGTTTAAGCCCATTTAAAGTAATTGTAAGCGGTAGAATTAAACAATTCATATCGGCTTTCGGAGAGCACGTAATTATAAGCGAGGTAGAACAATCTCTTAAAAAGGCCATTCAACAAGAGGAAAAAGANGTAATGATTCGTGAGTTTACAGTAGCCCCTCAAGTAAAACCAAAATCAGGCCTCCCCTATCACGAATGGCTCATAGAGTTTGAAGTAGAGCCCACNAATTTAGAGGAATTTGCACTAAGTATTGATAATACCATGCGGCAAAAAAATATTTATTACAATGATCTGATCAGTGGTAAAATACTTCGCCCATTAATTATTAAAAAAGTAATAAAAGATGGATTTNAAAACTATATGAAAAGTATCGGAAAATTAGGAGGACAAAACAAAATTCCTAGAGTCTCTGACAATCGAAAAATTGCAACCGCTTTAACCCCATTTTTATCTACTATTAAGTAAAACCAAATGAGTCAAAAAAAAGTTACTCTTGTCTATAGTTTAAAAAATACTTTTGTTTTAAAAGATATTGAACTTTTGGAGCAAATGGGTTATAAGGTANTTACTATACATTCACCNCCTTACAGNGACTTTNTTCGATTTAGCTGGAACAGAATAAAAGAATTCTTNCNAGGNTTTNTTTTNTTGGCAAAGTCTAAAGCTGTNTTTAGNTGGTTTAACGATTATCACACTGCTGCCGCTTTCTTTTGGGCAAAGAAATTCAATAAACAAAGAATTCTAATTATTGGTGGCTATGATGCGGTTTCAAGTATAAATCTTGATTATGGAATTTTCTTAAAAAACAACTTTAGACAATTTTTAGCANGGTGGAATTATGCAAATGCAAATGAGATTTGGGTTGTACACAAAAGTTTGGCTGAGGGTTGTCCTAAAGCAAATAAACAGAAAGGAACTCTTTCTGGGATCCTAAATTTTATTCCAGATCTAAAACCAGTCATTCGAGAAGTTCCTACGGCATATGACGATGAATTCTGGAANAGGGAAGGNNAGAAAAATATAAAAGGAATNATAACGGTAGCCAATATTNNNGATCAGAGGACCTATCTCNGAAAGGGAATCCCNCTTTTTGTAAAANTAGCTGAAACACTCCCAGATTATCAATTTACCATTGCAGGAATTCAAAAACCAATNAATTATCAACNAAGACTTCCAAAAAATATTACTCTTCTNGGNCGGTTGGAAAGAGNAGAACTGAAAAAGCAATATAACANGCATCAATTTTATTTCCAAGGNTCTGAGATCGAAGGTCTNCCCAATGTGCTNTGTGAGGCNATGTTGTGCGAGTGTGTNCCCTTAGGNACTAATGTTTTTGGNATACCAGACGCTATTGGTAATACAGGAAAAATCTTTAATGCNTCGNAGNATTTAGAATCCANCATTTCGTTTATCAAATCATTNGAAAATCCAAAGCAACTTGGAGAGAAAGCTCGCNCAAGAATTGCAGCAAAGTATCCNGTTTCAAAACGANAGAGGGTGTTTANGGAAGTTATAANTACTNAAGGCTAATGAAAAATAAATCAGCAGTTCTAGGGTATCCAGACTCAGATAATTTGGGAGATTTTATCCAAAGTATTGCCGCANCAAAATTGATGATGNCNGAAAAACCNTTAATACTAAACCGAGACCAGTTAAACAATTATTATGGTCCTCAAGTCAAATTAATAATGAATGGATGGTTTATGGAANAGCCAGANAACTGGCCTCCTTCATCAAGTATTACACCGTTATTTATCTCATTTCATCTAAACCCTACAGCAGAGAGNGGAATGCTNACCACAAAAGGAATTTTGTATTTTAAAAAANACCAGCCNATAGGCTGTCGAGATTNNTATACCCAAANGACNTTAGANGANCACGGAATTNAAACCTATTTTTCAGGATGTCTTACACTTAGCCTGAAAAGNGNNGACTTTATAAATGNAAATCAAAATNGAGAGGGGGTCTTAGTCGTCAGTCCATTTGAGCGTCTTTTANNCCAGAGGGACACTATAAAATTGAATAAGCCAANGAGTCNNCTTTTGAAAGGAATTCAAAAGATAAAACAACCATTTAAAATGAANAAATACAAACAGGCAATTAANCGACTTGATGCTTATTTGAGCCAGTTAGATGANGAAGTTCAATTTAGGACGCAATTAATGCTCCCCAAAAANCCACACTGAAGNAGAACGAATAAAAGCTGCAGAAGAACAGCTTGAAGCTATTGCTAGNTCAAAGTTAGTGNTCACCTCAAGAATTCATNCNGCTCTACCTGCTGTGGCATTTGGNACACCAGTACTTTTTTTATCTGACGGATTGGANCATCCCAATCAAAAAAGNAGATTGGANGGAATGGAGACTTTTTTTAGGATCATTACCANCCNNAAATTAAAAAGCCAAGGCAGCGANCTNCCNGAGNCNAAAAAAATNCCNAAAGNAATNTTAAATCGTTTTGAAAAAGAGCTTAGATNTTTTTTAAAAGANTAAAAAAANGCTCAATAAAAAGNATTATAAGTGGCTATCTTTACNAAAATTAATNTCAAATGAATGTACTTGTTATAGGTGGAGGNGGNAGAGAGCATACCCTGTGCTGGAAACTAAANCAAAGNGAACAATGTNATANTTTATATGCCGCTCCTGGAAATGCCGGNACNGCAAAATGTGCAACAAANATCCCNNTANCAGTAACTGATTTTGANGGAATCAAAGAATCAGTTATTCAATACCGAATAGATCTTGTNATAGTTGGTCCGGAGGAACCACTGGTCAAGGGGATTCATGANTTTTTCTTAGAAGACAAGANCATTTCTCATGTNGGAGTTATTGGTCCACAAAAAGNAGCTGCAANTCTTGAAGGGAGTAAAGCTTTTGCAAAAGAATTTATGTTTCGACATCAAATCCCTACAGCAGCCTATGAGGAATTCACTGCAGCAAATGTTTCAGGGGGAGAACTTTATTTAGAAAATATTCCCCCACCTTATGTATTGAAAGCAGATGGACTTGCGGCAGGTAAAGGAGTATTAATAATAGAGGATTTGGAAGAAGCCAAAAATGAACTAAGACAAATGCTGTTGAAAAAAAAGTTTGGAATAGCGTCCAGTAAGGTCGTAATAGAAGAATTTTTAACAGGGATTGAACTTTCNTGTTTTGTCTTGACAGATGGCGAAAGTTATGTTACCCTTCCCATGGCAAAAGATTACAAAAGAATTGGAGAAGGTGATACAGGACTTAATACAGGGGGTATGGGAGCAATTTCACCAGTTCCTTTTGTTTCAAAATCATTAAGTGACAAAATTGACAAAAAAATAGTCCAGCCAACTATAGAGGGACTAAAAGAAGACGGGATACATTACAAAGGATTTCTCTTTATAGGTTTAATTAAAGTTGGAGAAGAACCTAAGGTAATTGAATACAATGTTCGGTTAGGAGATCCAGAAACAGAAGTTGTACTTCCGAGGATAAAAACAGATTTATTATCACTTTTTAAAGCAGTCCAAGAGAGACGTTTAGACAAGGTCAAACTAGAAATAGACCCCAAAGTAGCAGCAACAGTAATGGCGGTCTCTGGAGGCTATCCTAAAGCATATGAGAAAGGGAAAAAAATTACTGGTTTAGAAAACACCAGCATGGTCTTTCATGCAGGCACTCGCAATGAAGGAGATGATGTAGTTACAAATGGAGGTCGTGTTTTAGCGGCGACATCTTTTGGGGAAAATTTTAATGAAGCAGTAGACAAATCATACAAAACTTTGAAAAAAATTAATTTTCAAGGGGTGAATTACCGAAAAGATATTGGGTTCGATTTATAGAAAAGANTGTGCCGAAGGATCTTTATCCTCTTCACCATTTTTATCAAATAGATTGAGTTGCAAAACCCAATAAATCATTGCTGAAAAGCCAACAACAAGAAAAACCCAATTAACACTATTTGCNAGTGNCCAACTGGNTAACTCTAATTCACGAAAAAAAGAATANGGAAGAAATAAGATCTCCTCGAACAACCAAGCGATACTTTNAAAAAAAGNTTTCATGCAATTAATATTATATTTGATATAATTTAAAATATGATTACAAATATATTTAAAAGGGTTTCTATNNAGTCNATTNTAGNNTCATTTTTTTTGNNNTATTTGGCNTTTNTTTTTNATTTANAAATNTCNAANCCNNAANNNANCTTNAGAANTCTTGTTAGANAAATCATTANTTCTNACNANTGNNATNATGATNTTNAATTTNATNATTGCNTNTAATGAACANANAAAACTTAATATAAGGCTTGGTTCTGAATATTTAATTTCCCTCCCGATTTGTATTTTTTTATTTCACCATGATGCAGGAACAGATTATCAAAAAATTCTGATAGGTGTAATGATACTTATTTCATTAAACATATTTTCTAGAGACTTTAATAATTTATCAATATTAAAATCAATTTTTAGCTTAGGAATTACTTTTACTATTATGAGTTTCGTCAACATAAACCTGTCGCTTTTTTTCTTTTCAATATTCTTTCTATTAAAGTATATTACCGATTTTAAAAAATCCATAATTTCTTTGATATTAAGTGTAGGAGTAACATTACAATTACTATTAATGTTCACATATTTAATAACAGGAAAGTTTTTTTATCAGAAGCCAGAATACTTAGCAGAAAGTATTTCGGCAACAAACTTTTTCCCTGAAAATGAGTTTATTTGGATTACGGTTCTTTTTATATCATTTTTAATTGCCATTTTTCAAAAGAAGAAGAATAAACTTAATTTTACCCCTCAAAACAAAATGTTAAATTCATTCATGATTTTTTGGCTAGTTGTTAGTGTTCTTTTTAGATATTTTAATCTTTATTCTGGAGAAGGCAAGTGGTCATTGAGCTTAATTCCTACAGCTTATTTTATTGGTATATGGATAAAAGAGATTAAAAAAGATTTTTGGAGAGACATTCTCGTATGTTCATTAATAATAATTGCCGTTAGCTCAAAATTTTATTTTACTCATACATCATCATAGTCTAGATAAATAGATTCAGATTGAGCGACAGCTTGACAACTTAAGACCAACCCTTCTTCAACCTCAGAATCTGTAAGAATTTGGTTAGTTAACATGCTAGCTTTTCCCACTTTTACCCTTGCAATACAACTACTGCATACACCTCCTTGGCAAGAATAAGGCACCTCTATCCTTGAATTTAATGCAATATCTAGTAAAGTTTTATTTGGGACCAGCTTCAGATTGTGAGTAACATCGTCACAGGTTAAAGTAAAATGTCCTTTATCTGCTTTATTTTGAATTTCTTTTGTCTCGCTACTTGCCGTAAACAATTCAAGATGAATAGCTTTTTCTGAAACACCTCTATTAATAAGTTCTTTCTTACTTTCTAAAATCATTGGCTCTGGTCCACAAAGGAACGAGTGGTCAGGCAATTTGTGCTGTTTGTTGAGAGCAAAATTAATGACAGAATCATCAATTCTACCAAAAAGAGCACCTTCTTCATTAGATTGACTAAAAACCCAAAAAATTTTTAATTGTTTAGGATGTTTTTCTTCCAAAGTTTTTAAACCCTTATAAAACATGGTTTGCTCTGGGGTTTTATTTCCGTAAATAAGAGTGAATACCCCAAATTTATTATTCGTCAAAAAGGAATTTAAAATCGAGAATACAGGAGTAATTCCACTCCCTGCAGCAATAGCAAGAATTGAATGATTTTCGTTTTTAGAATCATAAAAAAACCGACCTTCTGGGGGACTTATATTAAGTGAATCACCCACTCTAAGCGATTGATTAATGAATGAAGAAAAAACACCTTTGGGGACTTCTTTGACACCGACACTTAGAGCGGGTTGCTCAGGAGTTGAACACAGAGAATAGGAGCGTCTTACATTTACACCATTAATCTCTGCCTCAAGTGATATGTATTGACCAGAAATAAACGAGTATGAGGACTTCAAGTGAAAGGGGATCTCAAAAGAGATGACTACAGCATCTTTTGTTATCCTTTCAATTTCAGACACTTTAAAGGGATGAAATATTAGCATAGCTTTTTATGCAAATGTAAAAAATATGCCTATACTTTTTAAAGTGTTTTTTAGGGCACCCAATATTATTTATAGCTATCAATAAGAATCTTGATCGGATTTTAATGAGAAATTTTAAATCAAAAAAAATATTTTAGTTACTTAAGGAATAGGAGATATATTTTTGCAATTAGTGAATCCGAGAATATACTAAACAGAATCTTTTTTAGTTATTAAACTACAGTGATTTCGTATGCTTAATAAAGATTTCTCTTTATGGATTCTTTCATTCCTCATAGGGGTGTCAATATCATGCAGCACAACCAAAAAAGGTTTTGTCAATAAGAACTATCATTCCCTGACCACCAAATATAACGTCTTGTTTAATGGAAAAGAGGCATACTCAGTTGGGGAAACAATTTTATTCAAAGCTTTTGAAGAAAATTTTTATGATCTTTTACCGGTAGAGCCAATTAATTTGAGGGGTGAAAATTTTGACGAGACAACTATTGTCCCAGGATTTGAAAGAGCCGAGGAGAAAGCAGTAAAAGCAATTCAAAAGCATTCAATTAAAATTGAAGAAACTCAATACAATACCCAAATTGATGAGGCTTATATGCTTTTGGGAAAAGCAAGGTATTTTGATCGAAGGTTTTTTCCAGCTCTCGAGGCGTTTAATTTTCTTTTAGAGAGCGGAGCTAATCCCAATGTGTATCTAGAAGGTAAAATTTGGAGGGAAAAAACGAACATTCGCCTAAATAATATTGAGCTGGCTGTTGAAAATATGAGCCCTTTAGTTCAATCTTTATCAGAAAAGAACAAGTTTTACCCTTTAGCCAATGCAACATTAGCAGACGCATACATTCAATTAAAACAATTAGACTCAGCTTCTTTTTATATTCAAAGAGCAGCGAACTATGAGCCAAAGCGAAAAAATAAAGCACGCTATTTATTTATTTCTGGACAATTATTGGAAAAACTTAATCTAAAAGACAGTGCCTGTTTGAAATATACCCAAATAAGTAAATTAAATCGAAAAGCACCAAGAAATATTTTAATCCAAGCAAAAATAAAGGAGATTCTACTTACATCCATACTAACCCTTAAAGAAAAGCGCGATCAAATAGACAAGCTTCTCAAAAACTACGAAAATGAACCTTTTGAACATAAAATTCATAGGGCAATCGCTAAGACATATTTACAAGAAGGCAAAGACAGCCTGGCATTAATACATTTTCAAAAATCATTGCAAGCCCCTTTAATAGATTCCTTTACAGAGATTGAGAATTATCAAGACTTAGCAGCTTATTATTTTGAAAACGGCTTTTATTTAAAAACAGGACAATATCTAGACAGATTACTCCCCCTTTTTGAACTATCGACATCTAGATATAATCAATTAAAACGTCAACGGGATAATTTAACTGATATAATTTTATACGAGCAAATTGTCAAGGAAACGGATAGTATATTAGAAATACTATCAATGTCAAAAGATGAACAGATTGAATATTTCAAAAAACACATTAAAGAAAAACAATTGATAGCTAAAAAAATAAATAAAGATTCAAGTAATAATAGAAAAGATCAATTCTTAAAAAAATCTGAAGGTTCATTTTATTTTTATAATTCAAATTTAATTTTACAAGGAAAACAAAATTATTTGGCTAAGTGG
>PAFO01000047.1 GCA_002705385.1 Flavobacteriaceae bacterium | reverse complement strand
TTGACTTACAAGATGTNGGTGTTCGCTTTTTTACTTACCTCTCNACACTCCACTATGTNATGGAAGCTTGTGCTGAACAAAATATTCCCGTAATAGTTTTAGATCGACCCAATCCAAATTCTCATTATATAGATGGCCCTGTATTAAATCATGAAAATTCGAGTTTTGTAGGAATGCATCCAGTTCCAATTGTTTATGGAATGACTATTGGAGAATATGCAAAAATGATAAATGGAGAGGGATGGTTAAGCAATGGAATTTCATGTGATTTAAAAGTAATTCCCATTCAGAATTATACACACAAAACACCATATGAACTTATCATTAGACCTTCACCAAACCTTCCAAACGCACAAGCTATAGCTTTATACCCTAGTTTGTGTCTATTAGAACAAACCGTAATTAGTATTGGAAGAGGGACTAATAAACAATTTCAAATTTACGGTCATCCTTCATTTCCCAAGAATCAATTTTCATTCACACCTAAGCCTAATTTTGGAGCGAAAAGTCCCAAGCAAAATGGAATACTTTGTTACGGTATCGACTTAACTAAAATTAAAAAGCCTGATAGGGTGGAGCTCAAATGGTTGATTGACGCTTACACAAATTTTACAGAAAAAAGTGGTTTTTTTTTGAAGGGTTTTAATAGAATAAGTGGAATTAACGATTTAAAAATACAGATTGAGCAGGAAATACCCGAATCAGAAATAAGAAAAACATGGAATCAAGACCTTGAAAAGTTTAAAAAAATTCGTGCAAAATATTTAATTTATCCCTAGGGAATATTTAAGTATTTATGTGTTTGCAGAGAAACCTTCCACTTTGGATTTTCAAGTGCATAATTAACAATCATTGGCATAACTTTTTCCCTTCTACTCCACTCAGGCTGAAGAAATAACTTACACTCTCCATTAACATTATCAGCTTGCTGCTCAGCAAATTTTAAATCATCTCTATTATAGATAACCATTTTCAATTCATCAGCATTTTTATATGCACTCTTTAAAGGAAGCTTATTCTTTTTTGGAGATAAACAAAACCAATCCCAACTACCTGAAATTGAATAAGCTCCCGATGTTTCAATATGTGTCTTAATCTCCAATAGATGAAGTGCTTCACACAAAGGGTCCATATTCCACATTAAGGGTTCACCACCTGTTATAACAACCGTATCGGAATACTTTTTAGCAGTTGAAACAATTTCACTTATATTTGTAGGTGGGTGAAGTTTTGAATTCCAACTATCCTTTACATCACACCAATGACAGCCAATATCACAACCGGCAATACGAATAAAATAGGCTGCTCTGCCCTTATGATATCCCTCACCTTGTAATGTGTAAAAAGATTCCATTAAGGGAAGTAAAGTACCGTTTTCAAGACCTTCCATGTGATTATTTAAATCTATTTTGTAAAGGTACTATATTCTAAAATCCTATTTGTTGAGAAATTGTACCTTTATATAAAAAGAGCTATGCCAAGTCCATTTCATCTTGCGATTCCAGTAGATAATCTCGAGCGTTGTAGTCGTTTTTATATTGATATATTAGGATGTGAAACAGGACGTTATGACACAGATTGGATTGATTTAAACTTTTTTGGTCATCAACTTGTTTTACATTTTGATCCTAATCATGAAGTGAAAAAACATCATAATGAAGTAGATGGCAAATCAGTGCCAATCCCTCATTTTGGAGTCTTGTTAGACTGGGAAATTTTTGAAAGTTTTTCTTTTAAACTAAAAGAAAAAAAAGTAGATTTTATTATTGAACCTTATCTTCGATTTGAAGGTTTAGCTGGTGAACAAATGACAATGTTTTTTTACGATCCAGCGGGAAATGCACTAGAATTTAAATCTTTCAAAAATAAGGATCAAATTTTTGCAAATTAAAAATTATGAATAAAAGCTTTAATTTCTTTGACATCACCTTTGAAAAAATTTTTTCTGATAAAAATAGAAAGCTTGTTGAAAGAGCGACACTATGGCTTTCAATCACAGGATTCATAATTCATTTGATTCTTATTTATTCTAAAAAATTCAATCTTTTCCATATACCATTTGAAGCAAGATTACTAGATGATCCAATTTCAGCAATTTATACTCCATTTTCAATCATTTTGATATATGAAATTTACCTTTTAATTGTTTTTCTCCCGCGCTCATTTACCACATCTGTTTCTAAACAGTTTGANATTATTTCTCTTATAATTATNCGTAGAATTTTTGGTGATATACCAANAGTTGAATTAGATGTTAATTGGCTCGAATTTGCAGCCAATCGACAATTAATTTATGATTTGTCAGGCGTTTTAATTCTTTATTTTCTTATATACATGTTTAATAAACGAAGAGAGATCCTTCCTAAAAAATCTCTGGATGAGCGACTAAAGCGTTTTGTAAGTTCTAAAAAAGCAGTAAGTGTTATGCTTCTTCCAGTTCTTATNTTCACTTCAATTTATAGTGTANCTTCATGGTTCATTGAACTNTTTTTAACCTCACTTAACCCAGCTGAATTTACTGANATNAATGCTGTTTTCTACAACGAATTTTTTACAATATTAATTCTAGCTGACGTATTTATTTTACTACTTTCATTTCAGTACACCGAAAGATATAGTCAATTAATTCGAAACACCGGTTTTGTAATTTGTACAATATTGATACGTCTTTCATTTGCAGCTACTGGGCTAACAAATATACTGCTAATNATAACTAGTGTTATTTTTGGACTTTTAATTTTAAGAATCTATCAAGCAATAGAAAAGGANACCTNATTTTTTCTTTGGAANGCTAGTAATGTATTTTTTAATAGCATAGCAATTGTCATTGGACCAACTCCACCAGGAACTGGAGTAATCGCTGATGCTTTGGTACTTACTTCATCATAAGACACATCACCTTTAATCACATACCCTTTAGGATGATTTTTATCAGCTACTCGGGTAATTCCTACATCAATTACAGTAGCACCTTTCTTGACCATATCTGCAGTTAAATATTCGGGTATTCCGAGTGCCATGACAANGATNTCAGCATTTTTTGTCAAAACAGCCAAGTCCTTAGTTCGACTATGTGCTAGGGTGACAGTTGNATTTCCNGCAGGTCCTTTTTGACTCATCAAAATNCTTATCGGTCTACCAACAATATGACTTCTCCCAACTACAATACAATGTTTTCCNGAGGTTTCNATTTGGTAGCGTTTCAACAATTCCATAATTCCAAAAGGTGTAGCAGGAATAAATGCATCCATTTCTAAGGCCATCCGACCAAAATTATAAGGATGGAATCCATCTACNTCTTTTTTTGGATCNATGGCAAGAAGAATTTTTTCCTNATCTATATGCTTNGGGAGGGGTAACTGAACAATATAACCATCCAACAGTTCGTCTTGNTTCAATTCCTCNATTTTTTTTAAAAGAAGCGCCTCAGTAANATTCTCTTCNAAACGAATTAAAGTGGAATNAAAACCAACGTNTTCACACGAGCGNACTTTACTTCCAACATACGTTAAACTAGCNCCATCATTCCCAACTAATACAGCTGNCAGATGAGGTGGTCGTAGTCCATNTTCTTTAATTTTAGATACTGAAATTTTAATCTCTTCTTTTAAATCTTGGGCTGTTTTTTTACCGTCAAGTACTACCATCTTATTTCATGTTTTGTAACATTTGCATCATGTGCTTTCCTTTTCCACCTTGCATCATTTTCATCATCTTACTCATTTGTTCAAACTGCTTGATCAATTGATTTACGTCTTGCATAGTNGTTCCTGATCCTTTTGCAATTCGCATTTTTCGACTGTGATTTATNANCTGTGGTTGGGATCGTTCTTTTGGGGTCATCGATCCAATGATAACTTCAATACCTTGAAATGCNTTGTCNTCAATATCGANACCTTTCATCATTTTACCCACTCCTGGGATCATTCCCATGAGGTCTTTCATGTTACCCATTTTTTTAACTTGCTGAATCTGAGATAAAAAATCATCAAAACCAAATTGATTTTTTGCAATTTTTTTATTAATCCTTCTAGCTTGTTCTTGATCAAATTGTTCTTGTGCTCTTTCAACTAATGAAACCACATCACCCATACCCAATATTCGATCAGCCATACGCTCTGGATAGAAAATATCTAGAGCTTCCATTTTCTCTCCTGTTCCAATAAACTTGATGGGCTTATCCACTACAGATTTTATGGAAAGTGCTGCACCACCTCTNGTATCTCCATCAAGTTTTGTTAGCACTACNCCATCAAAATTTAAAATATCATTGAATGTTTTAGCAGTATTTACAGCATCCTGTCCAGTCATGGAATCAACTACAAAAAGAGTTTCAGAGGGTTTTACAGCTTTATGAATGGCTTTAATTTCATCCATTAAAACTTCATCCACTGCCAAACGACCAGCGGTATCTATAAGTATTAAGTCATGTTTATCTCTTCTAGCTACTTCTAGAGCAGCTTGAGCAATTTTTATTGGATTTTTTTCTTCTCGATCTTCATATATAGCAGCCCCAACTTGATCTGCAACGACACCTAACTGATCTATGGCTGCAGGCCGGTATACGTCACAGGCAACTAATAACGGCTTTTTTGAATATTTCTTCTTTAGGTAGAGTGCAAGTTTACCTGTAAAAGTAGTTTTTCCTGATCCCTGTAAACCGGACATCAAAATAATAGTTGGTTTAGAATCAAGATTTATTCCTACTGCATCTGAACCCATAAGATCGACTAATTCATCCTTTACAATTTTTACTAATAATTGTCCTGGCTGGAGGCTCGTAAGCACTTTTTGTCCAAGGGCTTTTTCTTTTACTCTAACTGTAAATTCCTTCGCTATTTTAAAGTTTACNTCNGCGTCTAATAGAGCTCGACGTACCTCTTTGAGTGTCTCTGCAACATTAATCTCTGTTATTTTTCCATGCCCTTTAAGTATTTGGAAAGCTTTATCGAGTTTATTACTAAGATTGTCAAACATATTNATTGAGTGTCGTTANTTTCACAAAAATAAGGAATGCGATTTGATTAATCTCCATTTGACTCTCTGGATTGAAACATCAACCCCATCACCACTGCATGAGGAAATGTGATCGCAGCAAGAAATGAAAAGAAAATAGAAAGGTATTGTGTTTCAGAGACATCTACATAGAAATAAAACATGGACAAACCGATTAAAGCTAGTATCCAATAAACTAATGCAGATTTAATATATTGGATAAAAGGGCGTTTAGTTTTGTTATTATAAATATAGCTAAGCTGTGAATTGAGAGACGGTAAACTATGCCACAATACAAAATACAAACCAAAACCAAAAAGCAAGGTTGATTGAGAAAATAAAAGAGCTAAAACAACTAACAATAGAAATTCAAAAATGAAAGTGTATAATTTCATTTTACTCTTTAAAATAAATAGGATAAATACAAAAAAAGAAATTGTCAAACTNATCAAAAAAAACTGATAAGGAATCCTAACTGAAGANATTTGAAAAATAATTTCAGAAGAAGAGGCATATTGAAGAGTAAATAGAAGAGAAAAAACAATGGATCCGTAACTGAAATAAAAAAGAAATGAATTTAGTTTGTCATTAAATCTTCCATTCCAGTGTTGTTCACCAAAGTGATAACAACTTATTAAAACGAAACTAAGTAAAGCGATTTTTGGAATGTAGAGAAAAAAAACTATTCCCAGAAGTACGATTAATATATATAGGACAAAAAATTTGAAATGATACGATTTTGATTGAAAACTAGATTTTTTAGCTATAATTTTAAGATCATTAGCCCCATGAAGTATCCCTAAGCTTAAAATTCCGATTAGAGCAAGTAAATTTTGAGTCCAAATTGATCCAAAAAAACAAAAAATTACAGAAAATAGACTAATTCCTAAAAAAAAAGGAAAATATTTTGGTGCTGTAAATGAGTTAGTTAGCAATTTCAATTGAAAATAATTTAAATAAAATAGCAAGTAAGTTTAATTTTTTCTAAATTTATCTAAACAAAAACAAATAATTGATTTAATCATGGAAAAAATTCTAAGCTTAATGACTGTGGTTCCAGCAATGGCCACTGACGACTACGTAGGGTTCACATTCTTCGTAGGATGTATGGCGATGATGGCAGCATCAGCGTTTTTCTTTCTCTCAATGAACTCGTTCGATAGTAAATGGAAAACTTCTATTTTGGTTTCTGGACTTATTACGTTTATTGCAGCAGTTCACTATTGGTATATGAGGGATTATTGGGCAACCAATATGACTTCTCCCACTTTCTTTAGATATGTAGATTGGGTATTAACTGTGCCATTAATGTGCGTTGAATTCTATTTAATTTTAAAAGCAGCAGGTGCAACAAAACAACTGATGTGGAAATTAATTTTCGCATCTGTAGTGATGTTAGTAACCGGTTATTTTGGAGAAGCTGTTTATGCAAGTCAAGCTCAAGTTTGGGGTCTTGTATCCGGTATCGCATATTTTTATATAGTATATGAAATTTGGATGGGTGGNGCTTCAAAATTAGCTGCAGCGGCAGGTGGAGCAGTATTATCTGCGCATAAAACACTATGTAAATTTGTATTAATAGGTTGGGCTATTTATCCAATTGGATATATGGCAGGAACCGAAGGTTGGTACAGCGGAATATTTGGCGGCCTTCAAATGGATGTAATTTACAACATAGGTGATGCTATCAACAAAATTGGTTTTGGACTAGTTGTTTATCAATTAGCTGTAGACTCAAAATAATTTTGTAATTAAATAGTAAAAATTACTAAAAAAAATCGCTCCTAGGAGCGATTTTTTTTTACATTCTTTTTGGCATTGAAATACCCAACAACGCTGCCCCGCTTCTTATCACTTTACCTACCTCATCACAAAGATTAATTCTAAAAGACTCAATATTTTTATCATCCCCTCCTAATATTGAAATATTTTGATAAAAAGAGTTAAAGAGCTTTACTAAATCNTAAATATAATTAGCTATGAGTGCAGGGCTGTATTGTTTTGCAGCTTGTTGTATTGTTTCAGGATAAAGTAATAATTGTTTTAAAATATCTTTTTCTTTTGAACTAATTGATCTAATCATATAACTCTTANATTTAACAGGTCTACTCTTTAATATAGATTGAATTCTAGCATAAGTNTATTGAATAAAGGGTCCTGTATTACCTGAAAAATCTACAGAGCTTTTGGGGTCAAAAAGAATACTTTTCTTGGGGTCAACTTTAAGAATGAAATATTTCAGGGCACCCAAACCTATGGTTTTATAAAGTGCATTTTTATCTTTGCTGGACATTCCTTCTAATTTACCCAATTCTTCTGATAACAAAGCAGCTGTTTTAGTCATTTTCAACATTAAATCATCGGCATCAACTACAGTACCCTCTCTACTTTTCATTTTACCCTCGGGTAAGTCTACCATTCCATAACTTAAATGGTAAAGTGATTCAGCCCATGAAAAACCAAGCTTTTTAAGAATCAAAAACAATACCTTAAAATGATAATCTTGTTCATTNCCTACTGTATATACCATACCTTTAATAGCTGGATTATCCTTATAACGTTGGAATGCCGTACCAAGGTCTTGNGTCATATAGACTGCTGTCCCATCAGATCGAAGTAAAAGTTTTTCATCTAANCCATATTCAGTAAGATCTACCCAAACTGAATCATCTTCTTTTTTATAAAAAATTGATTGTTTTAAACCATAAGCAATTAATTCCTTTCCTAAAAGGTAGGTTTTACTTTCATAGTAATTTGAATCAAATGATACACCNAGGTTGTAATAAGTAGTTTCAAATCCATCATATACCCAATTATTCATTTTTTGCCANAGGGCTACAACTTCAGGATCTCCTGCTTCCCANGCTCTNAGCATANTTTGAGCTTCATTTAATAATAAAGCGTTTNCTTTTGCTTCAGCTTCTGACATTCCNTCATTCAAAAGAGTTTTAATTTCCTTTTTNAATTCTTGATCAAACTTAACATAGTAGTTNCCAACAAANTTATCACCTTTTAATCCAGAAGATTCTGGNGTTTGNCCAGAACCATATTTTTTCCATGCTACCATCGATTTACANATATGAATTCCTCTGTCATTNATNATTTGGGTTTTTAGCACCTTATTACCANTNGCCTCTAAAATCTTTGCTACTGAATAACCTANAAGATTATTTCTTATNTGCCCTAAATGAAGTGGTTTATTTGTGTTTGGAGAGGAATANTCAACTANGATTATTGAATTTGAATCTGGTTTTTTANACCCATAATCTTTNGTNTCTGAAATTTNTTTCAANGCANNAACATAGTANANATCTTGAATATTTAGATTTANAAATCCTTTAANCACNTTAAAACCAGTAACTAACTCAGAATGAGTTTTAAGATATTCTCCAATTNTATTTGAAAGCTGAATAGGNTTTATTTTTATAAATCTTAACAACGAAAAAACCACCAAGGTTATATCTCCATCAAACTCTTTACGGGTTGCTTGAAAATCAAACTTTGAGATATTAGTTTCAAACGTTTCTTTTATAAAAGGAGTTAAGGATGATTTTTTTAACTTTTCACTATAGTCTTTATTCATAATCCTAGGTCCATACCAACGTTTAATTGCCATTTCTACTGAACTCGTTAAATCTTTTTCCCACCAATAGCTGTTATTTTCAGAGTAATCCTGATCATTTGCAACAACTTTATT
>PAFO01000046.1 GCA_002705385.1 Flavobacteriaceae bacterium | reverse complement strand
AGGTTCTCTTTGCGGCGGAGGACGCAACCCGTTCCTTGCAAGGTTTTAGCTTTACCTCTGATTAGGCCAACATTGGACTCATAAGTATGATGAACATGAATTTCCTGTCCCTGGTCAAACAATCCCAAGAGGATTTGATAATGTCTTAATGAAACTCTTAATTGGACTCAGGAAAGAGGTTGCTACATCTTCAGAAATTCCTCCATATGCTGTTTTTCAAGAATATTCCCTGGAGGATATGTGTTTGAAATATCCAATTAATAAAGAAGAATTGGTTAACATTAATGGAGTAGGAGAGGGAAAGGCTAAACGTTATGGGGAAAAATTTCTTGAACTAATTCAAAAATATATAGAGGAAAATCAAATTATTAGATCAGATGATTTGATTGTTAAGAGTACCGGAATAAATTCATCACTTAAGCTTTACCTNATTCAAAGNATCGANAGGAAGTTATCATTTGAAGACATAGCAGCTGCTAAGGGAATGGATATAGGAAAGTTAATCTCTGAAATTGAAACCATAGTTTTTTCAGGAACAAAACTCGATATCAACTATTATTTAGAAGATTTNTTTGACGATGACCAATTAGAAGAGCTTTACAATTATTATATAGAATCCGAATCGGACTCCATAGACATGGCCTTGGATGAGTTTGAAGGCGACTACGAAGAGGAAGAGCTTCGATTATACAGGATTAAGTTTATGAGTGAAATTGCGAATTAAACTTTTTGAACTAAATCTGATTATTATCTTTACAACCTAAATTTATTTTTATGGAAGGCATATTCGCAAAGCTTCAGACATCAAAAGGCACTATACTTTTAAAACTTACCTATAAGCAAACACCAGGCACAGTTGGAAACTTTGTGGCACTAGCAGAGGGGAATAAAAAAAATGATTACAAAAAAGATGGNGAGCCTTATTACAATGGTTTATCTTTTCANCGTGTAATTTCTGACTTTATGATCCAAGGGGGNTGTCCACTTGGAACTGGTTCAGGTGGTCCAGGATATAAATTTGACGATGAATTTCACCCTGATTTAATGCATGATAAGGCAGGAACACTTTCAATGGCTAATGCGGGGCCAGCAACAAACGGGAGTCAGTTTTTTATTACTCACTGTCCTACGGATTGGTTAAACGGCAAACATACTGTTTTTGGTTATGTAGTTGAAGGTCAGGATATTGTAAATAAAATTACTCAAGGAGATATAATAAATTCTTTGACCATAGAACGTTATGGAAATGAANCAAAAAAATGGGATGCTTTAAAAGCATTTGAAGACTTTAACTCAAGTGGTGAGGAGAGAAAAAATGCAAGAGAAGAGGCAGCAAAGAAGTCACTTGCTTCACATACAGAAGGAATGCAAAAAACAGCAAGTGGATTATATTATAAAATTAATAAAGGAGGATCTGGTGCAAAACCTGAAAAAGGATCAAAAGTTTCTGTACACTATAAGGGAACTTTATTAGATGGGACTGTATTTGATTCTTCTTACCAAAGAAAACAGCCTATAGAATTTAAAGTTGGAATTGGTCAGGTTATTGCTGGCTGGGATGAGGGAATACTTCTTTTAAACAAAGGTGCAGCTGCACGTTTTTTAGTTCCAAGTCATTTGGGCTATGGAACACGAGGGGCAGGTGGAATAATTCCACCTGACACAACACTAATTTTTGATGTAGAACTTGTAGATTTTTAAGACACTTCTTCAGGACTATTTCCTTCATTCCACTTAATATTACATCCTAGGCTTGGATACTGTACACCATTAGTATGCTCTCCTTTAAGCATTGAATTAAAAGCAGCATGTAAGTCTTTTCCAGTAATTGGATTTTTATTACCTGGTCTTGAGTCATCATATCTTCCCCGATAATACAAACTTAAATCACTGTCAAACAAATAAAAATCAGGTGTACAGGCTGCTTTATATGCATGGGCAATCTCCTGAGTTTTATCAAATAAATAGGGGAAAGTGAATTTTTTTTCTAATGCTAGTGTATTCATTTTCTCNGGTCCATCTTGTGGATGGCTTATCGTACTGTTGCTTGAAATTGCAATAGTATTTACGCCTTTTTTAGAAAATTCTTCTGCAGTTTCAATAAGGGCATCTATTAAATGAATAACATAAGGACAGTGATTACACATAAAAACAACTAGAGTACCCGATTTACCTTTGAGTNGATTCAAATTTTCAACTTTTCCTGAAACTACATTGGTTAATGAAAAATCAGGAGCCTTTGTTTGTAAAGCAAGCATATAAGATTCTGTAATAGCCATTCGAATTCAATTTAATTACTGAATTTAAAAGTAGTACTTTTATGTCAATCAAAAAATATCATCCATGATTGATTTTGCAACTTTTGAAAGACTTGATATCCGAGTCGGAACGGTTTTGAAAGCCAATGATTTTCCTGAGGCCATAAAACCTGCATATCAACTCCAAATAGATTTTGGTCCTCTTGGTACTTTAAACTCCTCCACTCAAATTACTAAACGATATAATAAAAAGGATCTGGTTGGAAAACAATTGGTTGCAGTTGTGAATCTTGGAACTAAAAAAATCGCTCATTTCGAAAGTCAATGTTTAATTTTAGGTGCTAAAGATGAAGACGACATCATACTTTTATGTCCCGAAACCGAATTACCAAATGGTCAACAAATTTTATAAATAATTACATCTTATCAGAAAGGAAAAGGGCATTGGTGAGAATTCTATTAGTTCCATACCAGAATGCCCTAAAATTTGTGTTATCTATTAAAACAATTACTCTACCGCGATTTATTTTTTGAGTTTGAAAAGGAACAGTATTTTTTAATAATTCTAAATTTTCTTCAGTCACATAACCACTTATTAGTGGATTAGCTGTATATTTTATTGGGTTATTATAGCTCTGCTTATGTGGTTCAATATAGATATTAGTATTTCTAAAAACAGCTAAATTTTCATTTTGAAATCCAAAATTTATTGGATGAGTTCTGTCTAATGTTGTGTTAAATATAGCCCCACTGGTTAATTGTGCCCCAGTAAATTTATCTTTATTCTCAAAATTGACCTCTTTTGCTATCAACTCTTTATTTAAAAATTTTAAGTCTATAAATTTATTTTTATTTAGCCATTTAGAAGTGTATCGATATCCGATTAGCGTACCGCCCTCACTTACAAACTCTTTTAATTTATCTGCTTTAGAATCTAGTGTAGTTCCATTAAAGCTTGGAATGATTATATGAGTATAACGATTTAAGTTTACTTGAATTAGTTCTCTAATGTCTATTTTAGAAATTGAAATATCATGACGAGTATCTAATAAATGCCAAATTTCGCCCGCATCATAACTGCGAATCCCCTCTCCAACGAGAATTGCAATTTCTGGTTTTTTAACCGTACTAAAATCAAGTGAGCCTAAATCTATTCCCTTAGTGAAGCCTGTTTCAGAGCTATGAATTGTCAGATGGCTAAAATCTGCACCGTTTTTGAGTATGGAGTATAATTCTTCTTCTGTCACATTTTGGTTCTTTACAGGTATCATGTAAGTGCCATAGTCAAATTTTTTTCCATTCAGAATAAATGGAGTAAGTCCAACCTTAACACGAATGTTTTGTTTGAGTAAATAGTTTAATAATTTAGGAGTATAGTAGTTGTGAGCTTCAAATAGGTATGCATAGCTTGCTTTTGAAATAACTTTCCCTTTAGCAGGTTGAATATCAGAGATCTCATTACCAATCAGAGAAGTATCGTTTTCTATACTGTAATTGAGGTTAAAGGCGTAAGGGAATGTCCAAGCTGAAACATCATAAAAAATGCTGTCTTTGAATTTTGTTTGCTTAGTAAACATCGCTTGAATAAGTTGATGCTTTTTTTGTTCTAATGGAATGACATAGCTGTTTTTTGGAGTATAATTTTTTCCATCGCGAGACAAGTTTCTATTCAATTTATGAAACTTAATTTTATGTCGCTTTAGGATCATGGCAAACTGATAACTTTTTACAGGATCTTTTCCACTACTAAAAACAATTGCTTTTTGTTTGCTTTTGAGGGATATGTCTCTAATATCTGAATAGAATTCTTTAAAATAATTTAAAATTTCTACTCGCATAGAAGTTGCTGCTTTTAAAGTAGTAAATGCTGCCGTTAACTGGTTACGAATTGTGAAAGGAAATGTTAATAATCCATTTTCACTTTCTTGAACGTGACCTCTTGAACTCGCTTGCTCAAATAAAATACCTATACCTCCATTAACATCAGGATATGCAGATCCTTTTCCTAAATAAAAATCATCATAATTTTCTTCAGAATAGTATAATGAACCTAATTTATCAAATCCTTTTATATGATAAGAAGCAATTTTTGACGTTATTTCTTGATTCTTATATGGAATTAAAGGGTTTACTCTAGATGACACACCTGGTTGAAAAAAGAAAGAAGAATTTGTGCCCATTTCGTGATGATCAGTTAAGATATTGGGTAACCAATCACTGAATGTTTTAATCCTAGCTTTAGATTCTGGAAGTTGAATTGGAAGCCAATCTCTATTTAGATCAAACCAATAATGATTTGTCCTTCCACCTGGCCAAACTTCATTATATTCTCTATCATTTGAATCTGAAGTAAAGTTTTTATTTTTATTTGAATTCGCCCAATTAGAAAAGCGTTGCAGGCCATCAGGATTAAAGCTTGGATCAAATAAAATAACAAGTTCATCTAGCATTTTTAAAGTTTCTGGGTCTTGACTTGCGGCGAGATGGTAGGCCATTAAAAGTGAAGCGTTGGAACCACTGGGTTCATTTCCATGGATTGAAAATCCTTGGTAAACCACTAACGGCTGCTNTTCAATTTTAATTTTTTCAGCGCCAANTTCAGTCAATGCCATGTGAGTTTTTTGAATCTCGGTTATTCGTTTATGATTTAAGGGACTGGTTATTGTTAAAAGTAATATAGGGCGACCTTCAAAAGTATACCCTCTATTCTCGAGTTGAATTCGATCTGAACTTTCAGCTATTCTGTGCATATAACTTACCAATTTGTCATGTGAAACATGCCAAGTACCCACTTCATAACCCAAGAGACTTTTAGGCTGTGGAATATTATCATCGTAGGGGTGATTGGGATCTAAGTAATAGTCTAATGAAATTTGACTAAAAAGAGAATTGCACAGAAGTAATCCAAAAAGTATGAATAAATTTTTCATGAAAAAGTAATTTTAGACAATTAAAGGTTTAAAATATTACCAACATAAAAAATTAAATTGATTATTTTTTTGGTAAAAAATTAGATTAAATCTTATCTCTAATGAGATTCAGAGTTAATGTTTNTNGGAGAGTAGTTTTTTTGATGGCGCTCACTNATNACNTCATGTCCTCTATTTTGAAAGATAAAAGAAATGGANTCTTGAAGAAAATTAGTAAAGTTTTCAAAATCTTCTTTATAGAGGTAAATTTTATGTTTTTTGTAATAATAAGAACCATCTTCATTGGTAAATTTTTTACTCTCGGTAATGGTTAAATAATAATCACTGGCTTTTGTTTCCCTTACATCAAAAAAGTAAGTACGCCTTCCTGCTCTAAGAATTTTAGAGTAAATTTCTTCAATATTATCTTCTTCGCGGTCCCTCATTTTGTTCAAATTATTCTTTAATTCAAAGGCAATTTTATTAAAAAAACTAAACAATACAAATTATTTAGTGCTGTTGNCCTGCTGAATTTCATATAATTCTTTATAATAACCCGTAACCTCAATCAAATCANTATGTTGACCTTGTTGAACTATTTTNCCATTTTCGAAAACAATGATTTGATCTGCATGTTTTAATGATGAAATACGATGACTTACTATAAGAGTTGTTTTGTTTTTTGTNATTGTTTTNAGGTGTTTTAAGATTTCTTCTTCAGTGTCTGTGTCAACTGATGAAAGACAATCATCAAGTAGTAAAATCTGCGGATCTTTTATTAAAGCACGGGCTATAGANATTCGTTGAATTTGNCCTCCAGACAGGGTAATNCCNCGNTCTCCTANTAATGTTTTATAACCTTCCTTAAATTTGACAATATTGTTATCTACAACAGCTTTTTTTGCATAATCTTGAATGACTTCAAATGAAGCTTTNGGATTNCCAAATCTTATGTTATCCTCAATACTCTCAGAAAATAAAAATCCATTTTGNGGTACATAACCAATNGAGTTTCTTAATTTATTAATCTTGAATTCTTTCAAGTTATGACCATCTAGATAAACACNGCCCTTAGTTGGATCATAAATCCTTAAAATAANATCTAATAGAGTTGATTTTCCGGATCCAATATTTCCTATAATTCCAAGCGTNCTNCCTGATGGGATAATTAAATTTAAATTATCTAGNGCTTTAATNCCTGTTTCAGGATAAGTTAAACTAACATTTTTAAACTCTANATCACCAATAATTTTANCAANAACCCCCTTTCCTGACTGAATTTCAGGTTGTTGTTCAACAAAAGCATTAATTCTTTTTTGTGAAGCTTCNGCTTGNTGCACTATGGATGTAATCCATCCNACAACAGCTACAGGCCAAGTAAGCATATTAACGTANATGATAAATTCTGCTAAAACTCCAATTTCAATNGATNCATTGATNTATTGATTACCACCAACAAAAATTACAATCAAATTACTACAACCTATTAATAAAATCATCAAAGGGAAGAACCAAGCTTGAACTTTGACCAAATCCATNTTTTTAATATAACTTTCTGAAGCAAGTANTTTAAAATCAGTAGANAATTGACTTTGAAGGTTGTAAGACTTAATTACAGCAATTCCGCTAAAGCTTTCTTGTGCAAAAGATGACATTTTAGAAAGCATTTCTTGAACAAGAGTGCTTTTTTGGTTAATTATTCTACTTAGTTTGTAAATGGTAATAGATAATAAGGGAAGAGGTAATAAAGTATAAAGAGTTAATTCTGGGGCAATAGTGATCATATATGAAATNACAATGACAAAAAGAGAAATTGTATTAATACTGTACATAAAAGCTGGCCCTACGTACATCCTGACTTTCCCTACATCTTCACTAATTCGATTCATTAGATCACCTGTGCGATTNTTTTTGTAAAATCGTTGNGTCAAACGTTGATATTGCCAAAAGATCTCATTTTTTAAATCATATTCNATGTAGCGTGATACATTGATGATTGTTTGTCGCATTAGAAAAGTTAAAAATCCAGATACCAGAGTAGTACCAATTATTACTAAAATATTAATTAAAAGGATTTCTTTAATAATTGTTAAATCAGAGCTTTCTGATTCCAAAAAATTTTCTACTGCAGTGAGAGAATTACCGATCAATCGGGGAGCAACCAACGAAAATATCCTAGCAACTACCGTGATTAAAAATCCTAATAGTAGTTTCGTCCTGTATTTAAAAAAATATTTGTTAAGATATTGAAGCTCTTTCATAATTGTGAAGTAACAAATGTAATCAAATGAAAAGGCTTACTAAAAATGCTAATCGAAACTTTTTTAATAGTTATGGTTGTAATCAATTTATTAAATTATTTTTACTCCGTCAAAGTTCATAAACATGCTCACACGACGTCATATTCGGATTAAAGTAATGCAATCTGCATACTCATTTTATCACAAACAAAATTTTGTATTAGAAGAAGAAATAAAATTTTTTGAAGCCAGTCTTTCTAAGACATATGATCTTTACATATCTATACTTGGATTGATTAAATCTCTTATGGATTTTAGTATTCAGCAGTTGAAGACACATGAAGAATTAGGAGTCCATGAAGTCAATTATCACAATATTAAAAAATTNTCACAGAATAAAGTTTTGCTAATGATTCAGCAGCATCCAGTTTTGAAAAAAAAGCTGAAGTCCAAAAAATTAATTAATTGGGAACTTGAATTTGTTTTTTTGAAGGAACTCCTTCGTAAGATCACTGAAAATAGTTCTTTCAGCGAATATCAAAAAATATTTAATCCAACCTGGAACGAAGACTTAGAATGGTTTACAAAATCTTTTAAAATTCATATTGCCTCTTCGGATTACCTCTATGAGTTTTTAGAGGATCAACATATTACTTGGATAGATGATTTACCTCTAGTAAATACATTTTTATCTAAAACTTTCAAAAAGCTAATTGCAAAAAAAATTGAATTACTTCCTTTTCCTGAGTTTATAAAAAGTAATGAAGATGTTAAATTTGGAAGAGATTTATTAGAAAGAATAATTATTAATGACCAAAAATTAGAATTGGAGTTGGAAGGTAAAACACCCAATTGGGATGCTGATCGAATTGCAATTTTAGATCGTGTAGTTTTAAAAATTGCTATAGCAGAATTGTTATTTTTTCCAAGCATACCAACAAAAGTAACTATGAATGAATACTTGGAAATTGCTAAAGATTATTCTACACCTAAAAGCAATAATTTTGTAAATGGTGTTTTAGATAAATTAGTTAGAGAATTTAAAGAAGAAAACAGGC
>PAFO01000045.1 GCA_002705385.1 Flavobacteriaceae bacterium | reverse complement strand
TCTATATCATTCCAAATATTATCAGGTGCTTTTAAGATTCCAACAGGTTCATACACAACCTCTGACCCTTTTCCCTGGTAGCCTCCAATTTGAGGAATAAGGTTTCTAGCATTTCTTCCAAAGGCATGGAGCTCACCATTTTCTTTGAGTGCCATTGTAGTTTTAAAAAAGGTTTGCACTTTTTTCCACTGAACCCCATCATCATCGTATTTTATCCTACCAATTTTATCACCTTCATTTAATCCAACTTCAGGAATTTCATACATTTGAAAAGGTAGTGCAGCAAATCCATCAAGAGTTGTAAATGAATTGACTCCTGTTTCAAGGATTATATCATTTAATTCTAATTTCCAGTTATAGTAGTATGTTGTTTGTTTAGTCAAACTTGACACAGTTGATGAAAAACTCTGAAGATTGAATGTTTCACTTCCTATAAATGAGACCACTTGGGTTGGACTCGCAGAATTAGTGGGTGAAGTCCCATGAAAATATAAATTTAATGAACCGTTGAGGGTTTCTTTTACCCCTTTATTGATTTCGATAGCTAGAAGTGCTTTTGTAGATCTTATCTCGGTTTTGGTAAAGTCTTCTTTTATAACAACCTGTTTCTGCTGGGAGAAACCATAGGTATAACACAACAACAATAAGATTTGTAGTCTAAATTTTGGAATAAAATTATGACCTAAAAACATTTTTTATGGTTTCAAATTGCAATTTAACTAATAACTTTCATTTTTCAAGGGAAAAAGTAGTATTAAAATGGTAGTTAAGCAATTGAGCCTCTAATAGTTAAACAAAACAAAAAAAGCCTTCCGTTTAAATGGAAAGCTTCTCACTGGTTGACAAAATCGTAAAACGATTTAACAACACACAACATGTTTAAAAGCGGTCTGGACGGGACTCGAACCCGCGACCCCATGCGTGACAGGCATGTATTCTAACCAACTGAACTACCAGACCTAAATAACGTCTGCAAATATACGTTCGATTTTGTATTCGCCAAACAAATACTACTAAAAAGAAAATGAAGTTAGAATCCTTACTAAACTACTGCATCTAATGCTTCAGCATAGGCAGTTTTAGAAGAAACACCGACATGTCTTCCTACTAGCTCGCCTTTATTGAAAACCAAAACTGTTGGTATGTTTCTTACTCCAAATTTCGCTGCAAATTCTTGGTTTGCATCTACGTCAACTTTTCCTACAACCGCTTTGCCGTCGTAATCTTGGCTAATTTCATCTATGATTGGTCCTACCATTCTACATGGGCCACACCATGCTGCCCAAAAGTCTACCATTACTGGTTTTTCTGATTTTAAAACAACTTCTTCAAAAGTTGAATCTGTGATCTCTAATGCCATAGTTATATTTTTTAATTTCGCAAAGTTAAATAATAAATGACCTAACCATCTGTTTTAAGATAAAATTTAATTATGCCTTTTTTTATTTTATTAATTGAGCTTATAGTGCCAATGCTCCTTATCTAAAAAATCAAGTAGGCCCGAACTAATTTTCACTTTTTGCTTTTTACTGTTTAAAATTAGCTTCACTTTTTTGTTATTATCATAAACGTTAAAAAATAATAATTGATCTCCCTTGTAAGATTTCAAGTTCGCTTTTAAAGTATCTACTTGTTTCTCTTTTAACCGAGAAATATCAACCTGAAGTGTAAGTTTTTTTGCATTCGATTCTATTGTATTTTGTAACATTTCAAAATTCAAAAACTGCATACGAGGCGCACCAACTTTTCCAGTTTCTCTATTTATCCAGCCTTCTCTAATTGATAGGCGTATTCGAATAAACTGATTCACTACAAGGAAGTGTCTGTATTTTAAATAGTCTTCCCCAAAAATTCGAAACTCGTACTGATCTGTATAATCTTCCATGGTAAAGCGTGCCCAACCTTTTCCATTTCTACTCTCAAGGTGCTGAACATCATTGACTATTCCGCCCAAACTCAATTCTTTATTAATAAATGATGATAAATCACCTAATCGATTAAATGATATATTCATAAAATGTTTCATTTCGTGAGTAAAATCGTCTAGCGGATGAGACGATATATAAATACCAACAACCTCTTTTTCCTTTTTTAAACGAATTAAATTTGACCATGATTCACATTTAGGAATTGTCAAATCTTGATAAGTTTCGTTTGTTGAATCACTAAATAAGCTGGTTTGGGATGAATTTAAGTTTTCTTGGTATTTAGCTCCAAAACGCAATGCCTTTTCCAAAAAAAGAATTCCATCAACATCTGGATTGAAATATTGTGCCCGAAAAACATCTCCCAACGAATCAAGTCCTCCTGCTAATACTAAATTTTCAAAAGCTTTTTTATTAGCTGCTCTGAGATCAACTCGTTTTACTAAGTCAAAAATAGAAGTATAACGATTATCCTTACGATGCTCTATTATGGTTTCAACAGCACCCCTACCAACACCCTTAATTGCACCCATTCCAAAACGGATTGCTTGTTGGTCATTTACCGTGAACTTATAAAAAGATTCATTNACNTCAGGGCCCAAAACTTTGAGACCCATTCTCCGACATTCTTCCATAAANAANGTAACCTGTTTTATATCGTTCATGTTATTAGAAAGNACAGCTGCCATATATTCNGCTGNATAATGGGCTTTCAAATATGCNGTTTGGTATCCAATCCAAGCNTAACAAGTNGAGTGNGATTTATTNAATGCATAGGCTGCAAAAGCTTCCCAATCTTTCCANATTTTTTCCAATATTTCTTCAGGATGTCCATTTGCTTTTCCNCCATCNATAAACTGAGGNTTTAACTTTTGAAGTAATGNAAAAATCTTTTTCCCCATAGCCTTTCTCAAAACATCTGCATCNCCTTTAGAAAACCCNGCTAACTTTTGAGATANCANCATTACTTGCTCCTGATATACAGTAATTCCGTATGTCTCCNGCAAATACTCNGNCATAATAGGGAGGTCATAGCTGATTTNCTCNTGACCATTTTTACGNTCAACAAAACTAGGGATATATTCTAAAGGACCTGGACGATATAATGCATTCATNGCAATCAAATCATCAAAAACTGTAGGNTTTANATCTTTTAAATACTTNTGCATCCCAGCAGATTCNTATTGAAAAATACCTACTGTATCACCNCGCTGNAACAATTCGTAGGTTTTNTGATCATCTAATGGAAATTGNTCTGGATCAAGATGAANATTGTGCTTGTACTTGACCAGCTTGACCGTATCTTTAATCAGCGTAAGTGTCTTTAATCCTAAGAAATCCATTTTCAATAAGCCTGCATCCTCCACAACAGAGTTGTCNAATTGGGTAACATACAAATCGGAATCTTTGGCTGTTGCAATAGGAACAAATTGAGTTATGTCATCTGGAGTAATAATTACTCCACAGGCATGAGTCCCCGTATTTCTNAATGAACCTTCCAAAACTTTCGCCTGTTGAATAGTTTCACCTGAAAGACTTTCTTCCTCAGCTAAATTTTTTATTTCATTAACTCTTAANATTTCATCNNCNCTTAAAATATCTTTTAATTCCTCTTCTGTAGAATTAAAAATTTTGGAAAGCTTTATATTAGGNANTAGTTTNGCAATNCGGTCNGCTTCTCCTAAAGGNAGATCTAATACTCTTGCGGTATCNCGAATAGAGGATTTTGCTGCCATAGTTCCNTANGTGATGATCTGGGCTACCTGATCAGAACCGTATTTTTNAATNACATAATCNATGACTCGCCCTCGACCCTCATCATCAAAATCAATATCAATATCTGGCATACTTACNCGNTCAGGATTTAAAAACCGCTCAAATAGTAAGTTGTACTCTATGGGGTCAATATTNGTGATTTTTAAACAGTAAGCCACTACAGAACCAGCTGCAGAACCCCTTCCTGGCCCTACAGAAACATCCATCTTACGTGCAGCAGCAATAAAATCTTGAACAATTAAAAAATAGCCTGGATACCCTGTATTAGCAATAACACTTAGTTCAAAATCAATACGTTCTTTGATGTCATCTGTCAATTCAGGATAGCGCTCTTTAGCACCTTTATAAGTCAAAAAACGTAAATATTTGTTTTCTCCTCCTTTATCGTCCTCTCCCTTCTCTTTTTTAAATTCCAATGGGATTTCGAATTTTGGCAATAAAACATCTCGAGCTAATTCAAAAGGTTCTATTTTGGCAACCAATGATTCGATATTCAAAATGGCCTCTGGCAAATCTTGAAAGAGTCTTTTCATCTCTTCTTGAGACTTGAAATAATATTCTTGGTTCGGAAAGCCATAACGAAAACCTCTTCCTCGACCGATCGGTGTAGCCTGTTTCTCTCCTTCTTTTACACAAAGCAATATATCGTGTGCGTTGGCTTCATCTTTATTAGTGTAATAAGTGTTATTTGTTGCTAATAAAGGAATATTATACTTTTTAGAAAACTTAATTAATATGTCATTTGCGCGATCCTCTGCCTCCTCGCCATGGCGCATCACTTCAATATATAAATCTTCTCCAAACTCAGAATGCCACCACTTTAAGGCATCTTCTGCCTGTTGATCACCAACATTTAAAATTTTAGAAGGGACCTCACCATATGTATTCCCAGTGAGTACAATTAAATCTTCTTTATATTGTTTTATCAATTTCCTATCAATTCGAGGAACGTAATAAAATCCTGACACATAGGCTGCAGAGGTTAATTTTGCTAGATTGTGATAACCCTTTTTATTCTTTGCTAAAAAGACTATTTGGTAGCCATAATCACGCCTTGTTTTATCTAAATGATCCTCACAAACATAAAACTCGCAACCCACGATAGGCTTAATTTTTTGCTGTGAATTTTTATTATGTACAGTTATAGCCTTTAAAAAATGAAATGCTCCCATTAGATTGGCGTGATCTGTAAGTGCAAGGGCAGGCATTTCATACTTAGATGCCGCTTCAACCAATTGACTGATTTTAGAAGTGGCTTGAAGTACTGAAAACTGACTGTGGTTATGCAAATGAGCAAAAGGAGCATCTGCTAAAGCTCCTTCAACACCAACTTGTCCCTTGCTTGGCACAGTAAGACTTGTCTCTTTTTTTAATCTTTGTGAAGCCTCTTTTAAATTCTGATGCTTGAGTCCAATTAGTTTAAACGGTGATTCTTGACTTTTTAAGTCCAATGATTCCTCAGGATAAACCATTGCTTTGGGATGCAACTTATCTTGACGCATCAATTCAAGAAAAGCACGGGAAGTTGCTTCTACATCAGCTGTTGCATTATGTGCTTCTTCAAAACTTTGTTGAAATAAAAAATGATACAGTTCACTTAATGTAGGTAGTTTAAATTTACCTCCCCGTCCCCCAGGTAACTGACACAATTGTGCTGTTTCTTCAGTACAAGTATCAACAATAGCCTTAGTCTCTAATGGATCTGCTAAACCCGCTCTTAAAAATTCAGCCCCCATAATGTTACGATCGAAGGAAACATTATGCCCTACTATATATTTTGTTTTTTCAAGGGCTCCCTTAAATTCAGATAAAACTTTAGACAAAGGGACCCCTTCTTGTGAAGCTAAAGCTGTTGAAATTCCATGTATCTTTTCGGAATCAAAAGGAATAGTGAAATTGTCTGGTTTAATTAAATAATCCTTATGCGATGCAATTGCTCCATTTGAATCGTGAATTTGCCATGCAATCTGAATACAGCGTGGCCAATTTTCACTTTCTTTAAGTGGTAGATCCCAGCGTTTTGGTAATCCTGTTGTTTCAGTGTCGAAGATCAAATACATCAAAACTAAAATAACAAAATAATGAAGGGGTTGGAAAAAGAGTTTTACGGACTTATTAACGGTTTGGATAATTTGGTTCATTAATTATTTTCTGATAATTGATTGCGGAATATCAGCAATAGATTATGGATATAAATGAAGGTATTTGTACCTTTCCTATGAAAAAGAAAAATGTCTATGCCGCTGCTGGAATTCACATCAAAAGGAATTTACTGTAAACAAGCTAACGTCTATCTCGATCCTTGGCAGGGAGTGGAAAGGGCATTGATATCACATGGACACTCAGATCATGCGCGTTGGGGAAGCAAACACTATATTACTCAAAAAATCAATGTTCCAATAATAAAACATCGCTTAGGGAACATAAGTGTAAGCGGCAAAAAGTACAACGCCGCCTTTCGCATCAATGGAGTTCAGTTTTCATTCCATCCTGCTGGACATGTGCCGGGCTCTTCTCAAATACGTGTTGAATACAAAGGGGAAGTTTGGGTTTTTACTGGTGATTACAAAATCCAAAATGATGGTATTTCAACCGAGTTTGAAACAGTCCCTTGCCACACCCTTATCACGGAAAGTACATTTGGATTACCAGTTTTTCAATGGGAAGATCCTCAAAAAGTACACGACTGTATCAACCAGTGGTGGGCACAAAATCACGCTGAAAAAACAACTAGTTTATTGATGGGTTACTCCCTTGGCAAAGTACAACGCCTACTAAAACACCTCGATCCTTCAATCAGTAAAATTTACACTCATGGGGCAACAGAACAAATGACTCAAGTTCTTCGTCAGTTTATAGATTTCCCTCGTACAGAGCTCATTACAAGAGATACTACCAAAAAAGAAATTGAAGGAAACTTAGTACTTGCCCCACCTGCGGTATTGGGGAGTGCTTGGGTTAAAAAATTGGGTCTTTTAAGTACTGGTTATGCCTCTGGTTGGATGGCCTTTCGTGGTGCAAGAAGAAGACGCGCTGTAGATCGTGCTTTCGTTTTGTCAGATCATGCTGATTGGAAAGGTTTAATCTCCGCGATCAAAGCAACAGGATGTGAAAATGTAATTACTACTCACGGTTATACCGAACTCTTTTCACAATACCTCAACGAACAAGGGTGGAATGCACGAACACAAAAAACAAAGTATGAGTCTGAAACTAAAGAATTACTTGTCGCTGAATGAGACGTTTTGCTTCTTTAATTGAAACGCTTGATGCCACCAATAAGACAAATAAAAAGGTTGATGCCCTTACTACGTATTTTAAAGAGGCTCCTAAAAAAGATGCTCTTTGGGCTGTGGCTTTACTTTCCCATCGGCGGCCCTCAAGACCAGTAACAACAACTCTCCTGCGCACTTGGGCAGCAGAACTAACAGGACTCCCCAAATGGCTTTTTGAAGAATCTTATCATATCGTGGGGGATCTTGCAGAGACAATCGCGCTACTAGTACAAAAAAAAGGAACTAGCGATCCACCCTCGCTAAGTACATGTATTGAGAAGATTATTTTATTAAAATCCCAGACCGATGAGAAAAAAAAAGAATACATCCTCAGTCAGTGGAAATCCCTAAATCATTTTGAACGCTTTGTATTCAACAAAATCCTGACTGGAGGGTTTAGGATTGGAGTGAGTCAAAAATTGATGACTCGTGCACTTTCTAGAGCGGTTAAAGTTGATGAAATGATTTTAGCCCACCGATTGATGGGCCTATGGACACCACAAACCACCTCTTTTGAACGACTCATTTTACACCCCAATCCAGAGGACCAAATCTCCCAACCCTATCCTTTTTTTCTGGCACATCCCGTTAAAGANCGTATCTTTTTTCAGAAAGAAGACGCCAAACAATGGAATATCGAACATAAATGGGACGGTATGCGGGCACAATTGATTTTGAGAAAAGGCAACCATTTTTTATGGAGTCGAGGAGAGGAGTTGATCACTGATAAATTTCCAGAACTAGAAGTGTTAAAAAATCTATTGCCAGAGGGTACTGTTATTGACGGGGAATTAATTCCATTTAAAAATGGATTTATTGGAAACTTTAACGATTTACAAAAGCGAATAGGTCGCAAAACAGTTTCTAAAAAATTACAAGAAGATATCCCAATTTTCTTAATGGCCTATGACTTACTTGAACTAAATGGCCAGGACTTAAGAGAAAATCCCCTTTGGGAACGACAAGAAAAACTAGCCTCGCTTTTTAAACAGGTCAAGTCTTTGGATAGTCCATTNCTTTTATCTAAAGTGTATCAATTTAAAAATTGGAAAGCAGTCCTCATAGAAAGAGAGCAAGCGAATAAAAAACGAAGCGAAGGGCTAATGATTAAACACAAGGAATCTNCTTATGGTGTTGGCCGAAAAAAGGGAAGTTGGTGGAAGTGGAAATCTGATCCCAAAAGTATTGATGCTGTACTTACCTATGCCATGCGAGGTCATGGGAGAAGAACAAATCTGTACACAGATTATACATTTGCCCTTTGGGATAAAGGAGAATTAATCACCTTTGCTAAGGCCTATTCAGGATTAACTGATGCAGAAATAAAAAAACTTGACCATTTTGTCAAACAAAATACAATAGATCGTTTTGGTCCTGTNCGTCAAGTTACCCCNCAACTAGTGTTTGAAATTGCTTTTGAGGGAATTGCTTCTTCACCACGTCATAAAAGCGGCATTGCTGTTCGTTTTCCTAGAATCTCAAGATGGAGACACGATAAAAAAATAGAAGAAGCAAACAGTCTAGACGACCTAAAGGCAATGCTGCCATGAAGATTATAAAACAATGGTTTGAGTCTCAAAACTGGAAGGTACAAGCATTTCAAAAACAGTGCTGGAAAGCCTATGCTCAAGGTAAAAGTGGCATGCTACATGCTCCAACAGGTAGTGGAAAAACTTATGCACTCTGGGGAGGTATTGTGGAAGAAATGTCCAAATACAAAACACCTCCTAAAGGATTTCATGCTCTGTGGATTACACCCCTTCGTGCTCTTGGAGTAGAAATTCAAAAAGCTACACAGAAAATGCTGAGTGATTTTAATCCAGAACTCAAAGTTGGATTAAGAACTGCGGACACTCCCCAAAGTCAAAGAAACAAGCTCCTTAAGGATCCGCCTTTTGGTTTAGTTACTACCCCTGAGAGTGTACACCTTTTATTGGCTAACAAGGAGCATCAAAAATATTTTAAACAACTAAAAGTGGTAGTAGTTGACGAATGGCATGAGCTCTTAGGGAGCAAAAGAGGAGTCCAAGTGGAGTTAGCTGTTGCATATCTTCGCTCGATCATTCCTGATCTCAGAGTTTGGGGAATCTCAGCCACCATTGGCAATAAAAAATTGGCAAGAGAAGTTCTCTTAGGGCCTACCGAGAACTTTACAGTGATAGAGGCAAAAATTAAAAAGAAAATTAAAGTATACTCTTTGCTCCCAAAAACAATGGAACGTTTCCCTTGGCGAGGTCATTTGGGCATCCACTTAGTCCCTCAAGTGGTAAAAATTATTAAAAAAAATAAAAGTACACTCATTTTTACCAATACACGTGCCCAATGCGAAATTTGGTTTCATCGCTTATTAGATATAGCTCCAGATCTGGCAGGGTCAATTGCCATGCATCACGGAAGCATAGACAAAAAAATAAGACTTTGGGTAGAGGAATCCCTTCGCAATGAAGCACTAAAAGTTGTTGTTTGTACGTCGAGCCTGGACTTGGGTGTAGATTTTAGCCCAGTAGAAAATTGCATACAAATTGGCAGTCCAAAAGGAATAGGTCGATTTATCCAGCGCGCAGGAAGAAGTGGCCATCAACCAAAAACAGGGAGTTCAATATACTTCTTACCAACTCATGCTATGGAGCTTGTTGAATCGGTGGCGCTGCAAAATGGAATTAAAACTCAACAAATCGAAGATCGAATTCCCTACCTTAATTGTTATGATGTATTAATCCAATTTTTAATGACCCTTGCTGTTGGTAAAGGTTTTGACCCAAAAAAAATCTATCCTGTAGTGACATCTTGCTTCTGTTTTCAAACATTAGATCAAGAGCACTGGCAGTGGATTCTCAATTTTTTGATAAGAGGAAGTCAATCGCTAGAAAAGTATGACGAATACAAAAAATTAATCCTAGATGAGAATGGATTTTTAAAAGTAGCTAATAAAACTATTGCTCTTAGGCACCGTTTGTCTATGGGAACCATAGTCAGTGGAAATGACCTGAAAATTCGCTACCAAAAAGGAGGTTATTTAGGTAGTATTGAAGAATGGTTTATTTCCAAATTAAATCCTGGAGACACCTTCGCTTTTTCAGGTAAAATTCTTGAACTTATCCGCATTCAAAAGATGGAAGTTATTGTAAAGAAATCAAAATCCAAACAAGCTAAAATTCCTGCCTGGATAGGTGGTCGAATGAGCTTTAGTGCGCATTTGAGTGATTTATTGAAAAAAGCCCTATTTGAAGATCAAAATAAAAAAACACGTGAATTCCAATCTTTACTCCCTGTTTTTGAACAGCAAAAAAAAGAATCCATTGTCCCCAAACCAGATGAACTTCTTATCGAACGCTTTGAAACTAGAGAAGGTATCCACACCCTGTTTTATCCCTTTGAAGGCTATGCCATACATGAAGCCATGGCATGTCTAATGGCTTACAGAATCAGTTTAATTACCCCAATTAGTTTCAGTATGTCTTTTAACGATTACGGTTTTGAATTACTATCCGATAAAGCCTTTAGCGCACAAACTTTTTTAGACTATGATCTCTTTAATCCAGAACATCTTTTTTATGATCTGGCAAAGAGTATCAATGTTTCTGAAATGGCAAGAAGGAGATTTCGAGATATTGCTGTAATTTCAGGTTTGGTATTTCAAGGTTATCCCAACAAACCTATTAAGTCCAAACACCTCCAATCAGGTTCTCAATTATTCTTTGAGGTTTTTAAAGACTTCGAGCCAGATAACTTGCTATATCAACAAGCCATTGAAGAAACTTTTGATCATGGAATAGAGCGAGGTAGAATCCAATTGGTTTTTGAAGAATTGGAGAAAAAAACAATTATCTGGAAAAATTGCTCGCAGCCAACACCTTTCTCTTTTCCTTTAATTACAGATCGCATAAGATCCAAACTCTCTTCAGAAAACGTGGAAGACCAAATCAAGAAAATGTATCTTCAACTTAATAAAACAAGACAGTAATGACTATTGAAATTCATACACATCAATTTGTGCTTCATCCTACTGGGGGGATCTATTGGAAAGAAAAACAATGTTGGCTGCTAGCTGATGTTCACTTGGGAAAGGTGGCTCATTTTAGAAAAAATGGTATACCTGTTCCTCGAAACGCAGAGGGTTTTTTTTATCAAAAAATGGAGGAATTACTCCCTCTTTTTCCTATAAAACGCATCATTTTTTTAGGAGATTTGTTCCACAGCTTTCAAAATAATGAATGGCATCTATTTGAAGCATGGGTCAAACAACAGAGCTTTGAAATAACCTTGATTACTGGAAATCACGATGTCATTCCAAATTGGAAATTTGAAGACCTTGGAATTCTAGTTAAAAAATCTTGGGAAGAGGGTCCTTTTTTCTTTGCTCATTTCCCCGATCAAAAGACCGAACAGTTTGTGTTTTGTGGTCATGTTCACCCTGGTATAACCCTCACTGGAATAGGAAAACAAAATATGAAACTTCCCTGCTTTTATAAAAGTCCCAAACAATTAATTCTTCCTCCGTTTGGAGTTTTTACTGGGCTACACATTATAAAACCAAAAGCAGACGAGCAAATTTATGTCACCACAGCAAAAGAAGTGCTTGAAATCAAAGAAAAATTGCCATAACCCAAGTATCTTTACCGAAAAAAGCGATTAATACATTATTGAACGTATTTGATGAGCTGGCTTCACAAAAAGCACTTGAATCGGTGTTTTTTGAGAATACTTTTACCCATTTACGAGGTTTGGTAGGTTCTGGGGTTAGTTTTCGCTTGGCTGCAGCTTTCCAAAATAATAACCAATTTTTGCTTTTAGTATTAGATGATGCGGAGCAAGCTGCCTATTTTTTAAATGATTTTGAACAGCTTTTNTCGGAAAATNANGTGCTTTATTTTCCTGCCAGCTATCGNCAACCTTATGCNCTAGAAACAACAGATAATGCCAATATTCTTTTACGTNCAGAAGTATTAAAAAAATTAAGNACTTCAAAAAAACCAAGGNTCGTAGTAACCTATCCTCAAGCTGTNTTTGAAAAACTGATCTCTCACAGAACTTTAANACNTATTGGTTTAACCTTAAANAAAAANAGTGTTGTGACATTGTCAAATCTCAACGAACGTCTTTTTGAAATGGGATTTGAANGAGTGGATTTTGTAACAGAACCTGGNGAGTTTGCAGTAAGGGGTGGAATTATTGATGTTTTTTCGTTTGCCAACCAACATCCCTACCGAATTGAGTTTTTTGACGATACTATAGAACGCTTATCAAGTTTTCATGTTGAAGATCAAAGATCAGTTACCGGGTATGATGCCATTGAAATTTTACCGGATACCTCCAATATAGAGACTACTGATGAACGTAAAACCATTTTAGAGTTTTTCCCTTCAAATAGCAGTTTTCTCTTTGGCAATTTGGATAGAATTACTCATCGTCTAAAAATATTTTTTAACAAAGCAAAAATAACCTATGATTCAGAGGGTGTGAAATCAAAATACCCTCCAGAAACTCTTTTTGTCCATCCAGAGGAGTGGATNAAAGACTGTAAAGAAAAATCAATTCTACTTTTAGAGCGGACGGATCAAATTAAAATAAGTAATCAAATTTCATTTAAACAAAGTCCCCAGCCTGCATTCAATAAAAAATTTGATCTTCTGATTGAATACCTTAATAAAAATAAGGAAAAAGGGTATAAAAACGACTTGTTTTGTTCTCATGAACAACAGGCTAAACGTTTTCATGACATTTTTCAAGAACAAGAAGAAGTCGTGCATTACTCTACAAAGGTCCTACCATTATATCAAGGTTTCGAAGATATTGAAGCCCGTTGGGCATGTTTTTCAGACCATCAAATTTTTGAGCGATATCACAAATTTCGCTTAAAATCTGATGTGACAAAAAAACAGGCATTGAGCCTAAAAGAGCTCACCCAAATGGAAGTTGAAGATTATGTTACCCACATTGATCATGGGATAGGAAAGTTTGGGGGGCTCCAAAAAATTGATGTTGAAGGTAATGCACAGGAAGCTATAAAATTGATTTATGGAGAACGCGATATTTTGTATCTAAGTATTCACTCCCTCCACAAAATCAGTAAGTTTAATGGTAAAAACGGTTCAGTTCCAAAATTATTTAAATTAGGATCAAAAGCATGGAAAACCCTTAAACAAAAAACAAAGAAACGAGTTAAAGAAATCGCTTTTGATTTAATTCAACTCTATGCCAAGCGAAGACAAAAAATAGGATTTGCCTTTTCGCCTGACAGTTATTTACAATGGGAACTGGAAGCTTCTTTTTTATTTGAAGATACTCCAGATCAAAGTAAGACAACTCTAGCAATAAAAAAAGATATGGAATCTCCCCAACCTATGGATCGATTAGTTTGTGGAGATGTTGGGTTCGGTAAGACAGAAGTAGCGATCCGTGCTGCCTTTAAAGCAGTGGACAATAGCAAACAAGTTATGGTTTTGGTTCCAACTACAATACTTGCTTTTCAACATTTTAAGACCTTTTCCTCAAGGCTCGAAGAGCTCCCTGTCCGAGTGGATTATCTTAATCGATTTAGATCGACCAAAGATAAAAATCAAATCCTTTTTGATCTTTCAGAAGGAAAAATTGATATTCTTATCGGTACTCATCAACTTGTCAATAAAAATGTTCAGTTTAAAGATTTGGGCTTATTAATTGTGGATGAAGAACAAAAATTTGGGGTTGCTGTAAAAGAAAAAATTCGCTCCCTAAAAGCCAATATCGATGTACTCACACTAACGGCTACACCCATTCCAAGAACCTTACAATTTAGTTTGATGGCTGCTCGTGACCTATCAGTAATTGCTACCCCCCCTCCAAATCGATATCCCATTGAAAGCGAAGTAATTCGATTCAATGAAGTACAAATACGCGATGGTATCCTTTATGAACTTCAACGAGGAGGACAGGTTTATTTTATCCATAACCGGGTGGAAAATATCAAAGAAATTGCTGGATTAATTCAGCGTTTAGTCCCAGATTCAAGGGTTGGGATAGGCCACGGACAAATGGAAGGCAACAAACTTGAGAAGACTTTATTAGGCTTTATGGAGGGAAAATTTGATATTCTCGTTGCCACAACCATCATTGAAAACGGACTTGATGTACCTAATGCCAATACAATGTTTATCAACAATGCTCAAAATTTTGGACTAAGCGATTTACACCAAATGAGGGGCCGTGTAGGCAGGAGTAATAAAAAAGCTTTTTGTTATTTCTTGACTCCCCCTTTGAATTCTATGAGTAGCGATGCACAAAAACGAATTCGAACAGTAGAACAATTTTCAGCCTTAGGCTCAGGAATTCAAATTGCCATGAAAGATCTTGAGATTCGTGGAGCAGGAGATTTACTAGGGGGGGAACAAAGTGGATTTATCAATGAAATTGGATTTGATACATATGAAAAAATTCTTCAAGAAGCCATGGACGAATTGAAGGAAAATGAATTTAAAACCCTATATCAAGAAAGACAAAACGACCTTTTTAAAACCTATGTCAAAGAGGTGCAAATTGATACAGATTTAGAGGTTTATTTTCCTGATGATTATATCAATATTGTTAAGGAACGCTTAGCTCTCTATCAAAAACTCAGTACTCTGAAAACTAAGGAAGAACTCAATGATTTTGAACAACAACTTAATGATCGTTTTGGACCCTTNCCNNAGGAGGCTAGTGANCTTATCGAAAGTGTNCGTTTGAAATGGTTAGCAACCCAACTCGGAATNGAGCGCTTATTGATTAAAAAGAATANCTGCATTTGCTATTTTGTNGCTGACCAGCAAAGTGAATTTTTCCAAACAGCTGGTTTTTCNNATATCATCTCCCAAGTACAACAGAATCANNANCGTATGATNCTTAAAGAAAAAAATACAGCANAAGGCTTAAAATTACTTTTGAGAATTGACNANATTNAANGNATGCAAACNNNTAAGGAACTTCTCGAAAAACTTGTTTTNCCTCCTANAACAANTTCAAATTCTTAATCACTGTAAANGCNNTATTTACCTGATCTTCATGCATGAGTATGGTAAACTCNTTAGANGTNGAAATGACTTCGTTAATATTNACTCCCTCCCAGGANANGCGNTGGAAAATAAAATAATAAATCCCAGGAATTNTNACNTTTTCTGAAGGCAACTTCATTGTAATAGAAGATAAATTTTCTGTCTTTGAGCGGCAGATTTCATTCTTAAATAGGTCATCTACAAGAGTTACAATGTTCTGACTAACGATGATATTACTTTCCGAAACTCCACGAGATGATGTGTAAAAAACTTCCTTTTTTGGTTCAATTTCTTTTAAAAGATTTGATTGNGCTACAAGNAAACTTTCTGAAATTAAAAAACTGTAATCAACCAATGAAGATCGAACAGTTATATCNCCTAAATTTTTAAGNACTTTGATNATTTTTTTGNTCTGAACAAAATCAGCAGTGTCTGANATTCGCTTTAAGGCCATNACNATNGCTCCTGATTTCACTGGNTTCTTTGTACGTTTNTCAATATCATCTTGAATGTTTCTGGCTAAAGAAGTTAGATTGATAATCCCATCAGAAAGTGCCGAGGATAGATACGGTTTGGTCTTGATATAATCTGCTACAGTTGCGGCAATTGTTTTCATTAACAACATTATTTTTAACAAAAGTAATTATTTAACACAAAATGTTTTATTTAAAACAGAATTCACAAGCTTTAAAAAAGTGATATTTACGTACTTTTGATAAAATTTAATTCAAATCATGCCATTACGCTACACCGTAACAGCTGCACTACCCTACACTAATGGCCCAATTCATATTGGTCATCTTGCTGGTGTATACATCCCCGCGGACATATATTGTCGTTATTTAAGAGCTAAAGGAAAAGATGTTGCATTTATCTGTGGGAGTGATGAGCATGGTGTTGCCATAGCTTTAAAAGCTAAAAAGGAAGGTAAGACACCAAAACAGATTATTGATTATTATGATCAAATAATTCGAAATTCATTTAATTCATTTGGTATCACTTTTGACCACTATTCTAGAACATCTCGCGAAATTCATCATAAAACTGCTCAGGAATTTTTTAAAATTCTTTATGATAAAGAAATCTTTGAAGAAAAAAATTCAGAACAATTATTTGACCCTGAAGCAAAACAGTTTTTGGCAGACCGATTTGTGACAGGGACTTGTCCTGTTTGTCAAAATCCAAATGCCTATGGAGATCAATGTGAAAATTGTGGCAGTAGCTTGAGTCCAACAGAATTGATAAATCCCAAGTCCACTTTAAGTGGTGCTAAACCAAAACTTAAAAAGACCAAGCATTGGTACCTACCACTAAATAAATTCGAGGATTTTATACAAAAATGGATCCTTGAAGAACACAAATATGATTGGAAACCCAATGTCTATGGACAAGTAAAATCATGGGTAACCAATGGGTTAAAATCACGTGCAGTTACTCGTGACCTGGACTGGGGTATTAAAGTTCCTGTTGAAGGAGCAGATGGTAAAGTCCTTTATGTTTGGTTTGATGCGCCAATTGGATACATCTCCTCCACCAAGGAATGGGCTAATGAAAAAGGATTAGATTGGAAGCCATACTGGTGCGATAAAGACACACAATTAGTTCATTTTATAGGAAAAGACAATATTGTTTTTCACTGTATAATTTTTCCAGTGATGCTAAAAGCTTCCGAAAAATATATTCTTCCTGAAAATGTTCCTGCAAATGAGTTTTTAAATCTGGAAGGACAGAAAATTTCAACCTCGAAAAATTGGGCTGTCTGGCTACATGAATATCTTGAAGAATTTCCTAATCAGCAAGATGTTCTCCGTTATGTATT
>PAFO01000044.1 GCA_002705385.1 Flavobacteriaceae bacterium | reverse complement strand
ATGCTATATTAAAAGGGTAGTGTTGCGCATAGCTAACGCTCCAAGTGTTCAAAAACTTGTATGTAACTACTTGAAAATGTGTACTTTATAGCTTGTTGTTCTCCATCCAACCGTGAAGGACTTTTGATACAAACTTTGCTCTAAAATGATACTCTTTATTGGGGTGGTTGTTAAATTCTTTATACCCTTGTTCAGTCTTAAATAGCTTTTCATCTACAAGATGGTTTACATCTACAAGACCTCGACCGTCTGCTAATTGTTTTAGACCTGAATACTTGTTCACGTAGATAGCAGAACTTTTTACATCCTTTATTTTTTCTAAATATCCAACCTCGTCTATAGTACGTTTCATAGAGGTTGCAAGTTTTCTTCTTGTAACTTTTTGCCCTTTAATAAGAATGTTTGCGAAATACCAATTCTTTTCAAAGTCTTTCTCAAGTGTATAGTAAACCAAACTAATGTCATCTAAATTGAACCTATCATATCTGTATATCCAATTATTCATAAACCGTGAAATGGTTAAACCTGTTAGTTTAGTTTTTGTAGGTCTTATTACAGCAAAGTAGTCAAACGGAATAGTAGTAAGTTTAGAAACCCCTGAAAATAATTAGTAGGATATTCCGATGATTTAGTTATTGCATATAGCCAGGAAATATTCCTTTTTTAGTAATGTAGGTTCCTACTGAACCCACTAAAGCGTTTTTTGATGAAAGATTCATAAAATTACGTATTGAATATGTGGAATTTAATCCTGTACAATGTGCTCCTACAAAATATTCAACCCCAGATTCTTTCATTTTTTTTGCTGTCCATTCTAACTTTTCCTCATTAAGATTTAGAAGGTGAAAACCTCCAATTATTTTATAAATGGGTCTATTTGGTAAAATTTTTTTTACATAATCAAGGGTATTTACGAGTCCTGCGTGACCACAGCCACTTATTAAAACAATCCCATTTTCTGTATCAAAGAATAATGACTGGTCTTCTGGAATAATATCTTCTACAATATTTCCATTTGAATCTATCATTTTACCTAATTCACTCCAATTTCTTTCATCATATTTTCTTGGAATCTGACCTGTTGTCCATAAACCAGGCATTAATTGTGACGGATTTATGTGATTTTTAAAATTAATTCCTAATGATTCAAGGTCATTTTTATTATTCAAAAAATAATGGTTAGACCCCCTGGAGTTTGGTCTTGGATAAAAAATTCCTTCTCCAATATGAGCGTTTGAAAAAGATGTTGGATAGTTTTCTCTTAAAGTTTTTAATCCTCCTGTATGGTCTTTATGGTTATGACTTAAAAAAACATTGTCAATATTTTCAAGATTTATTTTTAATTCTCTTGCATTCTGAAGTACTGTTTTTTCTCTTGAACCCGTATCAAATAAGATTCTTTTCCCGTCAGCTTCAATTATTGCTGAAAAACCCCATTCACCAATGTGAGTGTCAGAGAGCATAGTAGAAAGAATAGTAATTTTAAAATCTTTTATTTTTGGATTTTGTGCAATACAAACAAGTGGAATGAATAGTACTAATAGAATTATTTTTTTCATTTGAAAATCATTTATTGTAAATAGTTAAATATACCTAAAATCTACAATATCTTAAATCCGTGTTTTTCTTCCGGAATCTAATAATAGGGATATGATAATAATAGAAACTTAAGAAAAACTTATTTATTTGAACACATTTACAAATATTGTTTTAAGATGTTTAATCCTATTTTTTAAAAAAAATATCAGATCTTTTTCATCAATTTTACCATCATTATTTAGGTCCATTTTATTTCTTAAAATTCTATAATCTTCAATGTCAATTACACCACTGTCATCCAGATCAAAAAATGTAATCATCAAAGAAAAAATTAGAAGGATTGACCCAATAATTGAAATTAAACTATATGATTCATTCACAAAAAGAACACCTAAAGTCATAGAAACTAATATTTCAAAATATCTAAATGGAGCTACATCTTTTGGATTACCTATTTGAAAAGCTTTGGTTGAGTAGTATTGTCCTAAATAACCAAATATTCCTAAAAAAAACATTTTAAAGGTCATGGTAAAATTTAATGCATCTAGATTCCATTCGGAGAAGTAGGTAGTAGAAATTATCCCAACTATTACACAAAAAAGAGATAAATAAAATACTATAACTAAAGGTGAATCATTTGAGCCAATTTTTGAAACTAGAACCCAAGAAATTGAAAGCAAAAAAGCAGCAAAAAGAGCAATTGAAATACCCTGAATGTTGTAGTTACTAGAAAATGTACATATTAAGACTACAGATGATATAGCGAGAATTGATGTAATAATATTTATTGGATGGAGTTTATTTTTTAAAATTATAAGAGCAACAAATATCGAAAATACAGGAGCTAAATATCTTAGGGAAACTGCAGCTCCAATATCTAACATTTTAAATGATTTATAGTATAGGATAATTGAAAAAACACATATTAAAGATCTAATTACTAATAGTATTTTTTTATTTCCAAATGGGTTCAGTTTTTGCCTTTTAATCAGAAAGAAGCTTATTAATAACATCGGAATTGCTCGAAATAGCAATATTTGAAACGAATCAAAATATAAAGAAAGTGTTTTAACAAAAAAATTTGCACAGCTGAAACATAAAACAGCTAAAAACATAAATGATATTGCTTTTTTACTTGTATTCAAAATTTTATATTATTCATTAAATATTTAGATAAATATAACATTCTTTTCTATGAGGTAATTACAATATTAATATCGTTTGTTAAATTAAAATTATTAATAAACTTAGATGTATCTTGCATTTTTTAAATGGATTTTATAGCAATTTTTATTGGATTAGTCTTACTTATAAAAGGAGGTGAATTACTTTTTGATGGATCTATTGCCTTTTCATTAAAATTGAACATACCAAAGTTTATTGTTGGAATGACAGTTGTCTCAATTGCAACTTCAGCCCCTGAATTTATTGTAAGTATTCAAGCTGCATTAATGGGTTATCCAGATTTAGCATTAGGAAATGTCATAGGATCTAATCTTGCTAATATAGCTTTAGTTTTAGGTATAATAATTATTATCACACCGATCAAGGTAGATAAGTTATTTTACAAAAACGATTGGCCAGTGATGATGATTGTGACATCAATTTTCATTTTTCTTGTTAGTAAAGACAACTATCTTGGCAAAACTGATGGAATTATTTTGTTATTGTTCTTGGCATTTTATTTTAGCTATTTGTTTGTTTTCCAAAGAAATAGAATTGATGATAGCGAAATAAATTCTTTTACTACTAATTTCCCATTTTTTAAAATATTATCTCTTATGTTTTTTGGTTCTTTTTTTCTTTGGCTAGGTTCAGAAGTTCTTATTAAAGGGGCAGTAAATTTAGCATCTCAAATTGGTATAAGTGAGAGAATTATTAGCGTATCTGTTATAGCTTTTGGAACCAGTATACCAGAACTATCAACTTCAATCATCGCAATTATTAATAAAGAGAAAGGTATTTCTATTGGCAATTTAATAGGGTCAAATATTATTGATATGTTGGGGGTTATTGGTATTACAGTAATTTTGGCACCAATAACAAATTTAGATCAAGAATTCATTAATAATGATCTTATTTGGATGATATCGGTTGCATTTATTTTACTTCCACTTTTATTTTTAAATAAAAAACTTGAATTTGGTAGAATTGAGGGTATAATTCTAATTGTTGTTTACGTAGTTTTTATAAGTAAATTATTTTAAAAAAACATCCCAATACAATGTATTGGGATGATATTAATCTCCTAGAAATAAGAATTATTTAAATCTTAGCAGATTTTACCGTTTTAATTATCCGAGATGCAATTTTGTATGGATCTCCATTAGAAGCAGGCCTTCGATCTTCAAGCCATCCCTTCCATCCATTTTCAACAGTCATTATAGGAATTCTGATCGAAGCTCCACGGTCAGATACTCCAAAACTAAATTCGTCTATTGATTGTGTTTCATGATCTCCAGTTAAACGTTGATCATTAAATGCTCCATACACTTCTATATGTTCTTTTACTACAGGGCGGAAAGCTTCGCATATTTTTTCATATGTTTCTTTTGAACCACAAGTTCTTAGTGTTTCATTCGAGAAATTTGCATGCATACCTGACCCATTCCAATCAGTGTTCCCCAAGGGCTTAGGATGATATTCTATGGCTAATCCATAATTTTCAGCAGTCCTTTCAAGAAGATATCTAGCAATCCACATTTCATCTCCTGCTTGTTTTGCTCCTTTGGCAAATGTTTGAAATTCCCATTGACCAGCCGCAACTTCTGCATTAGTTCCTTCAACATTTATTCCAGCTTCTAAACATATATCTAGATGTTCATCCATAATATCTCTACCAAATGCATTTTTTCCACCAACTGAGCAGTAGAATTGTCCTTGTGGAGTTTGATCTTTTGGGAATCCTAATGGTAAATTAGTTTCAGGATCCCACAAAAAATATTCCTGCTCAAAACCAAACCAAAAATCATCGTCATCATCGTCAATGGTAGCTCTTCCGTTTGAATTATGTGCACTTCCATCAGCATTAAGAACTTCTGTCATAACAAGAAATGCATTTTTTCTAACTGGATCTGGGTGCAATGCAACTGGTTTTAAAAGGCAATCAGATGAACCCCCTTCCGCTTGTNGAGTTGAACTCCCATCAAATGACCACATTGGGCAGTCTTTCAATTTACCTCCAAAATTTTCAACTATTTTTGTCTTACTTCTAAGATTAGCAGTAGGTGTATAACCATCTAACCATATGTACTCTAATTTTGTTTTGCTCATGATTTTATAAATTTATCAAAAATAAAATTTTATACTACCCCCCCATAAAAGAATAGCTCAAAGAAATTAACAATCATTAATTTTTATCAACACCCTATTTTTATATGGGTAAAATTTATTTTTTATCAATTTTTATTGAAATGAATGAAAAAAATTCAAAATTGCTAACTTTATTTACCAAATATAGATTCTTCATAAAATGGAAACCTTGAGAAAACAAATCCTAAAAAAATTATCTGAATCAGCAAAAGTATTTGAAAAAAGAAAAGGTATTCCCTTAGAATATGCTTCTAATGTTTTTAATAATAAACAGCTTCAAAAGTTTATTAGTGAAAAAGCCTTTGATCAAATGCAACTTTGTATTGAAAAGGGTAATCAAATAAATCCTTTACTTGCAGACCAGATTGCCTCTGGAATGAAAGCTTGGGCTGTTTCAAAAGGNGTAACTCATTATACNCATTGGTTTCAACCATTATCTGGAACTACAGCTGAAAAGCATGAATCATTTTTTGATTTAAACGCTTTAGGAGATCAGATTGAAAAATTTGATGGGGATCAATTAGTGCAACAAATTCCTAATGCATCNAGTTTTCCTAGTGGAGGAATACGAAATACTTTTGAGGCGAGAGGATANACTGCATGGGATNNAAGTTCACCAGCTTTTCTTTTTGAGAATACACTTTGTATTCCAACTATTTTCGTTTCATACACAGGAGAGGCATTAGATTATAAAACCCCCTTTTTAAAGTCTTTACAAAAACTAGACGATGCAGCAACAGAAATTTGTCAATATTTCGATAAAAACATAGATAAAGTAAACGCAACACTCGGCTGGGAACAAGAATATTTCTTAATTGACCGAAGCCTTGCTTTAACAAGACCTGATTTAATGATTACTGGAAGAACACTTCTGGGACACGCACCATCTAAAGGTCAAGAATTAAATGATCATTATTTTGGTTCTATTCCCACGAGAGTGGGGGATTTTTTATCGGAACTTGAGCGAGAATGTTCTTTAGTTGGAATTCCAATAAAAACTAAACACAATGAAGTAGCGCCAAGTCAATATGAGATTGCTCCTGTATTTGAAAATGCTAATCTTGCTGTAGACCATAATATACTTTTAATGGATCTAATGNATAAGGTAGCNTATAAACATAATTTTAAAGTTCTATTTCATGAAAAACCCTTTNATAAAATTAATGGTTCAGGAAAACATACTAACTGGTCTTTAAATACNGATAGTGGAATAAATTTGCTTAGNCCNGGNAAAACCCCNATGAGTAATTTACAATTTCTTTCTTTTTTCATTAATACAATAGCGGGAGTTTTTAATCATAAAGATTTAATTAAAGCATCCACGGTTTCTTCCAGCAATGATTTAAGAATTGGTTTTAATGAAGCCCCATCACCAAATCTTTCAATTTTTATAGGTCAACATCTCATGCAAGTTTTAGATGACCTTGAAAATGTTTCGAAAGGGAAATTATCTCCTGAAGAAAAGACAGATTTAAAATTAAATGTTATNGGAAAAATTCCAGAAATCTTNTTNGATAATACTGATCGTAATAGGACANCTCCNATCGCTTTCACGGGAAATAAATTTGAATTTAGAANGGTTGGCTCAAAATCAAANTGTTCAAAATTAATAACCGTANTGAATGCNATAGTAACTGAACAATTAGTTCATTTTAAAACTGCTGTAGATAAGCTAATTGAAGCTAAAAAAATGAAGAAGGATGATGCTATTTTTAATGTGCTAAGAGAAACTATATCTTATATAAAACCAGAGCTTTCAATAGAAGAAAAAAAGATTGATCAAAATAATCCACAGTCTACCCCTAAAATTCTTCCAAGTTATGTTAGTTCTAAGTCTATAGACCTTTTTAAAAACCTAGAAATTTTTTCTGAAAGAGAATTAAATGCGAGATATCAAGTAGACTTAGAGGCCTTTATATCTAATATTCAGATTGAGTCACGTACCCTAGGTGATATGGCAAGAAATCATGTCATTCCCACTGCGATTAGATATCAAAATGTACTGATTGAAAATATTCGAGGACTTAAAGATATTTATGGCAATTCTTATCATAAACTAGCAAGTGAGCAGTTAGTTATTTTAGAACAAATTTCTAAATATATCGAGGAAATTAATGAGGGTGTTACTCTTATGATTAATGCAAGAAAAAAAGCAAATGCAATTGCAGATTATTATAAAAGAGCAATACAATATTCAGAAATAGTAAAACCTTTTCTTTCAGATATTCGTTATAAATGCGATAAGTTAGAACTTACTGTTGAAGATAATTTATGGCCTCTTGCAAAATATCGTGAGATGCTTTTTGTTCGTTAATAAGTATCATTCTTTTTACAAATCAACTTTATTCAAAATCTTTATTTTTGCATAAATAAAAATATGTCAGATAGATATCATAAAAGAGGAGTTTCTTCACAAAAAGAAGATGTTCATAAGGCAATAAAGAATATTGATAAAGGGCTTTATCCAAAGGCTTTTTGCAAAATAATACCCGATATCATAACTGGTAGTAACGATCATGCTATAGTTATGCACGCAGATGGTGCAGGAACAAAATCCTCTTTAGCTTATATCTATTGGAAAGAAACAGGAGATCTTTCTGTTTGGAAAGGTATTGCTCAAGATGCATTAATCATGAATATTGATGATTTATTATGTGTTGGTGCAACACAAAATATATTACTCTCTTCAACAATTGGAAGAAATAAAAACCATATCTCTGGAGAAGTTATTGGGGCGATAATTGAAGGTACTGAGGAACTCATAGAAAACCTAAATAAATGGGGTATATCTATTTTCAGTACCGGAGGTGAAACGGCTGATGTTGGAGATTTGGTAAGAAGTATTATTGTAGACTCGACAGTTACAGCAAGGTTAAATAAAAAAGATATTATTGACAATGCTAATATCCAAGCAGGAGATTTTATTATTGGCCTTTCATCTTCTGGGCAAGCAACTTATGAAAAGGAATATAATGGAGGAATGGGTAGTAATGGACTAACTTCAGCTCGTCATGATGTATTTTCAAATGGTTTAGCAGCAAAATATCCGGAGAGTTTTGACCCTAATTTACCAAAAGATTTAGTCTATTCTGGCTCAAAACAGCTTACTGATATTTTGGATGGTGTTCCATTGAATTTGGGTAAATTAGTACTTTCTCCCACACGCACCTATGCACCTATAGTTAATAAAATTTTTCAGGTGATTGGTAGATCTAAAATTCACGGTATGATTCATTGCAGTGGAGGTGCACAGACTAAAATATTACACTTTATTGACAATCTTCATGTTATAAAAGATTCACTTTTTAATCCACCTCCTTTATTTGATTTAATCCAGAAAGAATCTAGTACTTCAACACGAGAAATGTATCAGGTTTTTAATATGGGACATCGAATGGAGTTTTATGTAGATGAAACAGTGGCGCAAGAGCTGATTTCAATATCCAAAAGTTTTAATGTTGATGCTCAAATTGTAGGAAGGGTAGAAGCTGCTTTAGAAAAAAAACTAACCCTTAAAACTGCCAATAAATCTTATGAATACCTTTAAGAAATTTAAAATTAACCCCTGTTTTTATCTAATAATATTAATTCTCTTTCCAATTTCAGTTTTTTCACAAGACGACCTCTTTGGAATTCTTCGTGAAGATACTTTAGAAATAAAAAAAGAGTTATTACCAAAAAAAATGATCTTTACACAACGTTTACTTTGGGGAGAAAAAGGATTTATGAGAAAGACACAATGGTCACCCTTAGGTCTAGAGCAGCGTGAGAAAGAATTAAGGATAAGAAGGAAAATGCTCAAAACTCACCAAATTATTGGGTTTGTAACACTTGCTGGCTTTTTAGCACAGGGAATTATTGGTGTCCAATTGTATAATGGAAATTACTCGAATTACAAATTCCACAAGACAGTTGGAAACTTAACCTCTATTAGTTATTTCACTGGGGCAGGTTTGTCACTTTTTTCACCCCCTCCATTAATAAATAAAAAAACCAAAGGATTTAGCTCAGCAAAAGCTCACAGATTTTTAGCCACAATTCACTTTTCATCAATGGTTGCGACAAATGTATTTTCAAATAGAAATAGAAAATTACACAAATTATCAGCTTATACAGCTTTTGGAAGTTATGCTGCAGCAATTCTTGTTTTTAAATTTTGAACATATGTTTTTAAGAATAACCACGCTATTTATTTTTTTTCAATTCATCAGCTTTTCTCAAGAAGTTAGANTAAATATTGAAAATAATTTATCATTCATNNAATATGCAGGAAAGCATTTATTGCATGATTGGNAGGGNATTAATCAAAAAATNAAGGGAATTNTCCTTGCAGATAANGCTTCNNGAAAGTTTAATAAAATTGCTCTTTTAGCAAATGTTAGGGATTTTGATAGNAATAATTCTGGCAGAGATTCACATTCTTTAGAGGTCCTAGAANCACTTCGATATCCAGAAGTAAAATTTTATTCAGAAAAAATANTNTATGATTTAGATACAATNTCATTTGCNGGTTCACTTGAATTTCATGGGNTAACAANAGATAAAANTATATCAGCTAAAGTGATTGAAACNTCNAATCAATTGGAGCTNACAGGTGAATTTCAATTAATTCCTTCTGATTTTGGGATTGTTTTACCTTCTTTTATGACAGTAAAAATGAAAGATCTTTTAGATTTCACTTTTCGAATTGTCATTATTAAATAAGAGGCATAATCCCTTTACAATTTGTAAATTTGTTTCCCTATGTTAGAAAAACTTCAAATAATCCAACAACGCTTTGATGAAGTTTCAGATTTAATCATTCAACCTGAGGTTATCTCTGATCAAAAACGCTACATACAACTTAATAAAGAGTATAAGGATCTTTCAGTATTAATGGAAAGAATCAAGACATATAGAATATTAATATCCAATCTTCAAGAAGCTGAACAGATTTTAAAAGTGGAAAGTGACGAAGAAATGATTGCTATGGCTAAGATGGAAATGGATGAAGCCAAAGAAAGTATTAATAAATTAGAAGATGAAATCAAATTTTTGTTAATTCCCAAAGATCCCGAAGATGCAAAAAATGTAGTTATTGAAATTCGTGCTGGAACAGGGGGAGATGAAGCAAGCATATTTGCCGGTGACTTATACAGAATGTATACAAAATACTCTCAATCTCAGAACTGGAGAGTTAGTTTTGTAGATTCAAGTGAGGGGACTGCTGGGGGTTTTAAAGAAATTATTTTCGAAGTGTCTGGAGAAGATGTATACGGAACTATGAAATACGAATCTGGGGTTCACCGTGTACAACGCGTTCCCCAAACTGAAACCCAAGGCAGGGTTCATACATCTGCAGCTACTGTAATGGTTTTACCTGAAGCAGAAGAATTTGATATTGAAATTGATATGAATGAGATTCGAATTGATTATTTCTGTTCTTCAGGACCAGGAGGGCAATCGGTTAATACAACTTATTCAGCTGTTCGATTAACTCATGAACCAACAGGTATCGTAGCCCAGTGTCAAGATCAAAAGTCGCAGCATAAAAATAAGGACAAAGCCCTGAAAGTATTAAGGTCAAGACTATATGAACTTGAATTATCAAAAAAATTAGCCTCTGATTCTGAGAAACGTAATTCACTTGTTTCTTCAGGAGATCGTTCAGCAAAAATTAGAACTTACAATTATTCTCAGGGAAGGGTAACTGATCACAGGATTGGATTAACTCTTTATGATCTCCCTAACATCATTAACGGTGATATTCAAAAATTGATAGATGAACTGCAATTACATCAAAATACAGAGAAACTCAAAGAAGCTGATGAAATAATATGACACCTGAGAAACTTTTTGAACAAATTCAGACTAAAAAGTCTTTTCTATGTGTTGGGCTTGACATTGATATAGAAAAAATCCCTTCTCATCTTAGAAACCTAGAGGACCCAATATTTGCTTTTGCAAAAGAAATTATTGACGCCACACACTCCTATGCAATAGCATATAAACCTAATTTAGCTTTTTTCGAATTTTATGGCGTTCAAGGATTAATCTCATTTGATAAGATTATTAGATATCTTAACCAGAATTATCAAGATCATTTCATTATTGCAGATGCAAAACGGTCTGATATAGGAAATACTTCTTCACGCTATGC
>PAFO01000043.1 GCA_002705385.1 Flavobacteriaceae bacterium | reverse complement strand
CTCATCTTGGACATGCAGATCGTGATTTGGAATACGAATCTAAAATGCAGTTGCAGCCTCATGTTGTTTATCTCGCAGTAAGTAGTCATTTAAAAGTAGGGGTTACCCGTAAAAGTCAATTACCAACCCGATGGATTGACCAAGGCGCTCATCAAGCCTCTTTAGTTCTAGAGGTCCCCAACCGTTATCTTGCTGGAGTTGGAGAGGTTGCTCTTAAAAGAATTTTTTCTGATAAGACCAACTGGAGAAAAATGTTGCAAAATGATGCAGAATCTGTCAATTGGAATGAAGCACAGAATATTGCTATTGATGGAATTCCAAAAGAATTGAAACCCTATATTGTAAGAAATAATAGTATTCAAACNCTAGTATTCCCAATAATTAAATATCCTGAAAAAGTNAAAAGTTTAAACTTAAGTAAGTCTCAANTATACAAAGGAAAATTANTNGGTATNAANGGACAGTATTTAATATTTGANGATTCTACTGTATTTAATGTTCGCTCNCATGAAGGATATCGTATTGAATTAAATATTNTTTAGGGCAAGTGTTTTTTTGAATCAGATAGNAAGGAACNTAATTGANTAAACTCTTTTTTTGTTAATTCTCTANATTTTCCCACCNCNATATTNAGCTCAATATTCATAATTCGNATTCGCTTTAGTTTGATCACNTGATAATCAAGNTATTCNCACATTCTTCTAATTTGTCTATTAAGNCCCTGAGTTAGGATTATTCGAAATTNTTTTTTATGTATTTGTTNNACNCTACATTTTCGTGTTACTNTNTCNAAAATTGGAACTCCATTTGCCATTGTTTTTATAAATTCTGANGTTACTGGTTTATTAACCGTAACGATATATTCTTTTTCGTGATTGTTTCTAGCACGAAGAATTTTGTTGACAATATCTCCATCATTAGTTAGTAAAATGAGTCCCTCACTTAGCTTATCAAGTCTGCCAATAGGGAAAATCCTTGAGGGATAGTTGATATAATCTATAATGTTGTCTCTTTCTACGCGGGTATCAGTGGTACAAACAATTCCAACAGGTTTATTAAAAGCCAGATAAACATTTCGCTCATTATGATTTTCGACTAATACATCATCAATTTCTATTCTATCTTTGGGTGTGACTTTCTGCCCCATAACTACTTTTTCACCATTTACTTGAATGCGATCCGCAATAATTAATTTATCTGCTTCACGTCTTGAACAATGACCAATTTCGCTGAGATATTTATTCAGTCTAATTTCTTTTTCTTGGTTGTNCATAGCTTTTATATTTCAAGTTCATCTTCAATTTTAAGATCAAACTTTTTTCTAAATAAAAAAACAAAAAGATAAAGTAGTGGAGTATCTAAAGCTGCAACNAGAATTTTAAATAAAAATCCNGAGAGCAATAANCCCCAGAATANGTCCCATTCTAAAATTCCAAATAAACACAATAGGCTAATGACAGAAAATGTATCAATNAATTGAGAGCTAAAGGTTGAAAAATTGTTTCGAAACCATAACATTCGCCCCTTTGTTAATTTTTTCCAAAAGTGAAACAAACGTATATCCAAAAATTGAGCACTAAGGTAAGAAATCATCGATGCTAGCACAGCTAATGGAGAGAAAGCAAATACTTTTTGAAAAGTATCATCATCAACGGGTGAACTATTCAATGCAGGCACAGCATTTGCTATCAACAAGATCCCAATAGAAAAAAATGAGGCAAAGATACCTGTAACGACGACTTGATTAGCTTTTTTCTTACCATAAATTTCGGAGATTAAATCAGTAATTAAGAAGGTTATTGGGTAGGGTAANATTCCAACAGAAAGTTCAAAAAGTTGATTTCCAAAAANTGAAATNTTAAAAGGTTTCCAGTAAAAAAANTTTTGAAANATAAGNTTAGANACTACTAAAGAAGTGATAAAAAGTCCGGCAAGATATAAATATATTTTTCTTGCAAGTTCTGTTTTTTCTTTTTGCATCTTAATAAATTTTTATCTCAAAAGGAAGCGCCATCTGTAATCTATCAATGGGACTATGGTATGTAAACTTCATAAATTCAGATTTTTTAAAGTTGCTTAAGAAAACATTTAATAAATTATCAACTCCTAAAGAAATAGACAGATCCGAAAGAAATGAACCCAGATTTTCATCAAATCTTGGGTATTCCATAAGATTATAGTTTTCAATACGAACCAATTTTGAAGCTGCTTCAATAGTTTCTTGAAGTCCACCTATGGAATCAACAAGGCCAATTTCAAAAGCCTGTTTTCCCGTCCATACTCTACCTTGAGAAATATTTTCAACTATTGTANNGGNTAGATNACGNCCCTCNGAGACTCTTTTTTTAAAGGTGTNATAAGTNCTTTCAATTGACTTTTTNGTTTGTTTTTTGAATTCTTCACTNATNGGTTNATAGATACTNTAACCAATTGCATTNGGATGAGTTTCTACTGTCTNTGCATAAATGCCTAAATTNTNAGTTAATCCCTGCATGTTTGGTAAAGATGCAAAAACACCTATNGATCCAGTAATNCTNAGCGGNTCAGCAAAAATTTGATCAGCTGCTGANGCTATATAATAACCTCCTGAGGCNGCTACATTACCGATAGATNCCAAGACCGGTTTACTTTTTTTAACTTCTTCAATTGCCTTCCATAGTAATTCTGAAGTTAATGCACTTCCTCCAGGTGAGTCTATTCTGAGGACTATAGCTTTTATCCAATCATCATCAGCTAATTCTTTAAGCGTTTCAACAAATACTCCCTGAGCGATTATATTTTTAGTTCCTTCTCCATAGAGTATTGGACCTTTGGCAAAGACAACAGCAATACGGTCTTTAATTTCTTTATTGTAATCAGAAATACTTTGATTTACAGTGGAGACAGAGATAAAATTAACTTTATCATTTTCTTGCTGTTCGAGTTGAATATTGATCATATTTTCAACATCTGTTTCATATCCAAGACCATCAATTAGGTTTTCATCTAAAGCATTATCTAGTGTTTCGATCTTATGTTCATTAATCAAAAAATCTAAAGTTTCAATATTAATATTTCTTTCTAATGCTATTTCATTTCTTAATGTCTCCCAAATATTTGTTAGCAAAGAGCTGATCTGAAAACGATTGGCTTCACTCATTTTATTTTCGAGAAAAGGCTCTACAGTATTTTTATATTTCCCATGACGAACAACTTCCATCTTGACCCCATATTTATCTTGAAAATCTTTGTAGTAGAGAACTTCTGAAGCCAAACCTCTAAGTTCAAAAACACCTACAGGATTAAGAATAATTGAATCAGATACCGATGCCAAATAGTAGCCTTTTTGAGTCAAAAAATCTGAATAAGAATAAATAAATTTTCCCTGTTTTTTAAATTTTAAAAGTGCATTTCTAATACTTCTTGTTTGTGACCAACCTGCAGGAATAAAATCTGATCTTAACCTGATACCCTTAATATCTGGATTTTTTGCAGCCTTATCGATCGCATTTAAAATTTCAGGAAGCCCTAAAACTTGATCGTTTAAGTCAAATATAATATTTAATTCGTCAAATGAAGGGTTACGGTCTGTAATTGGGACATTGAGATTTAGATCCAAAACACTATTTGATTTGATTGATTTAACAGCTAAGGGGGAAACAATAATACTAGCAGTTGCCGAGATGAGCATAAGAATTATTGCAAAAAAAAATCCAAGAGCTGTAAATGTACCCAGTACTGAGGCTAGAAAGTTTTTAAAGAAACTCATTAACAATTTTTTAGTTACAAATATAGGGGTTTTGTAGTTTTGTCGTATAGCTAATTATAGGTTAAAATGCATCAAGCAATTATCTCCTTGGGGAGTAATTTGGGTAATCGTTTAGAATTGCTTCAAAGAGCCTTGGCTTTAATTGAAAAAGAGGGTGTTAAAATCAAAACACTTTCTTCTATATATGAAACCCCAGCATGGGGCTTTAATGGTTCTCCTTTTTACAATGCTTGTGCATTAATTGAAACTTCTAAGAGTCCAAAAGGTTTACTTTCAGAGTTTTTTAAAATTGAAGAAAAGCTGGGTCGTTTTAGAAAATCGATCAATGGATATAGCGCAAGACAGATTGATTTAGACCTCCTTTTTTATGAAGACAATATATTTTCTTTGAAAGACATAAAGATTCCTCATCCAAGGCTGCATTTAAGAAATTTTGTATTAGTTCCCTTGGTTGAAATTGCTCCCCAATGGTATCACCCAGTTTTAAAAAAAATAACTTTGGAGCTTTTGCAGAAAAGTCCCGATAAAGATNTANTAGAAAAACTTCCTTTTAAAAAGTGGAGACCTCCAATTTTTGATACTTTTTCATACATAATCATAGAGGGTAATATTGGTGTTGGAAAAACTACTNTAGCCCAAAAGATAGCTTCTGATTACAAGCTTTCTTTCCTCAAAGAANCCTTTGCTGAAAATCCTTATTTAGAAAAATTTTACAATGATCCAGTAAGTTATTCATTACCTGTAGAGCANTTTTTTTTAAAAGACCGTATGAAACAAANAAATGCNTTTTGGAATCNAAATAAAGATAAGACAGTTTCGGACTTCAATATTCAAAAGTCATTAATTTTTGCAANGAAAAATTTAAATGATATGGACTTTAAAGCATACAAACGAGAATTTAATAAGNTCTATCCAAATCCTAAACTACCTGATATTATGGTTTATCTNCATAATGATATTGAAACTTTAAAAGGTCATATAAAAAAACGAGGGCGTTATTTTGAACAAAATATCAAAAANGAGTATTTAGAACAAATTGAATTGGGTTACAANCAATTTATTAAATCAGANTTGCCATACCCCGTNATTTCAATTCATACNAAAAATTTAAATTTTGAAACTAATGANNCTGACTACCAAGCCTTATTNAGGATAATATTTAATGCTTCATTTTAGTAAAGAAATCCCAAAGAACTAAACCAGCAGTTACACTTATATTTAAGGAATGCTTNGTTCCAAATTGNGGAATTTCCAACGTTTGACCACAGGTNTTGATAACTTCTTGAGANACACCTCTTANTTCATTACCTAAAACAAAGGCGTACTCNGTATTTTTTTTGGGTTGAAATTTATTTAAAATCAGNGATTTTTCNGTTTGTTCGANAGCCCAAACAGACACACCATTATTTTGAAGTTTTTCAATAATTTCNAGAGCTGTTTTGGAATATTCCCANGNTACACTGTCTGTTGCNCCAAGGGCAGTTTTATGAATATCTCGGTGGGGTGGGGTTGCNGTAATACCACACANATAAATTTTTTTNATCAAAAAAGCATCAGCAGANCGAAAAACCGAACCAATATTATTTAAGCTGCGAATATCATCTAAAATAANATTAAGTGGGGTTTTAGAAGCCTTTTTAAATTGATCAATTGTCTTTCGNTCTAGTTCTTCGTTTTTAAGTTTTCTCATAAGTTGTTAGAAAAAACAAAAGTACACACTCTAATTTTTCCTCAGCTATTTGCATCTTTGTTTTTTATCGGAGCATAAATTTTAAATACTTTAGTAAAAACCGAAATTATTTTGGCAAAATCTGTAAAAGAGACTCCATTAATGAAACAGTATAACCGCATTAAGGCGAAATACCCTGATGCATTGTTGCTTTTCCGTGTAGGCGATTTTTATGAGACTTTTGGATCAGATGCAGTTAAAGCCTCTGGAATTTTGGGAATAATATTAACCAAAAGAGGGGCAGGGAGTACAAGTGAAACCGCACTGGCTGGATTTCCTCATCACTCTATAAACACCTATTTGCCCAAATTGGTAAAAGCGGGTTGTCGAGTTGCCATCTGTGACCAGTTGGAAGATCCAAAAATGACNAAAAAGATAGTTAAAAGAGGTGTAACCGAACTTATCACTCCAGGGGTTTCCCTTCACGATGAAGTTCTTGACNAAAAAAAACACAATTATTTAGCTTCTGTTTTTTTTAATAAAATTTGGGGAATTTCTTTTCTTGATATATCAACTGGAGATTACTGCATTGCTCAGGGCAACGCAGAGCAAATAGAACAACTTCTCCAAAGCTTTGCTCCAAGCGAGGTGCTTGTCCCCAAGCTTATAAAGAAGTTATTTAATGAGCAATTTGGGAGTTTATTCCATTGTTTCTTTATGAACGATTGGGCTTTTGAGGAGAGTACCGCAAAAGAAAAAATGATCTCTCATTTTCAAACTAATTCACTCTCGGGTTTTGGGATTCAAGATTATACAGTTGGTATATCTGCTGCGGGTGCTGTTTTGCACTATTTGTCAGATACACATCATCATAAATTAAAACACATTAGTCATATTCGTCCCATTGTTCAAGATNACTATGTATGGNTGGACCGGTTTACTCAGCGTAATCTGGAATTATTTCAATCGACCTATCCGGAAGGAATTCCTCTGATACATATTATCGATCAAACTAGTACAGCTATGGGCGCTCGCTTNCTAAGACAATGGTTAGCATTTCCTTTAAAGGAAAAGTCGCAAATTGAATTTCGACATGAAATTGTTCAAGATTTNATATCANAAGAAAANCAGTTNGATGTTACCAAACAATCATTATCTCAAATTGTTGATATGGAACGNGTTATCGCTAAAATTGCAACAGAGAAAATCAGTCCTCGTTCATTAAATCAATTGGGAGATTCACTCGGGACTATACATCAACTAAAAGAGAATTTAAAGAAATCAGCAAATAAGACCTTAAAGCGACAAGTAAATTATCTTCCAGATACCNATCCTNTTAAAAAACTTATCGATATAACTCTAGATCCTGANGCTCCTGTNNTGGTTTCTAAGGGACAAGTAATAGCAGNNGGATTTTCNAACGAGTTAGATNNTTTAAGAANTTTAAGAGATACTTCACAATCGCATTTAAATGATATGCTAGCTAGAGAAACNGAACGAACTCAAATACCGTCCTTAAAAATAGCCTTTAACAATGTTTTTGGATATTATATNGAGGTAAGAAANACCCATAAAGATAAGGTACCAGAAGACTGGACGAGAAAACAGACTTTGGTTAATGCAGAACGCTACATAACAGAGGAATTAAAAATNTTTGAATCGGAGATTTTACAGGCTGATCAGAGAATACAAGTATTGGAGCAACGGTTATTTATTGATTTGATTCAAAAACTTCAGATCGATCTNGAAATCTTAAAACAGAATGCNGAAACTATTGCTCAATGGGATGTTTTAAGCTGTTTTGCCAACACAGCAAAAAAACACAATTACTGTTGCCCAGAGTGGACATCAAACACCACACTTAACCTTCAGGGAGCNCGNCACCCAGTAATAGAACAACAACTTAAACCAGGGAACCCTTANATTGCGAATNATCTTANGATTGATAAGGATTCGCAGCAAATTCTGATGATAACAGGACCCAATATGTCAGGCAAATCAGCATTACTTAGACAAACGGCTTTAATCTCACTTATGGCTCAAATTGGAAGTTTTGTTCCAGCAACCAAAGCAAAATTGAGTATAGTCGATAAAATATTTACTCGGGTAGGAGCTAGTGACAATATTTCTCAGGGGGCATCTACCTTCATGGTAGAAATGAATGAAACTGCTTCAATTTTAAATAATATTTCTGAACGAAGTCTAGTGCTTCTTGATGAAATTGGAAGAGGTACGAGTACATATGATGGTATCTCTATTGCATGGGCAATAGCGGAATATTTACATGAACATCCTTACCGTCCTAAAGTTTTATTTGCCACCCATTACCATGAGTTGAACGACATGACTAAATACTTCTCAAGGATTCAAAATTATAATGTATCGATCAAGGAATCTAAAGACACAGTTTTATTCTTACGTAAACTAATTCCCGGAGGAAGTGCTCATAGTTTCGGAATACACGTAGCCAAAATGGCTGGGATGCCCCAACATGTTTTGCATACAGCAAAACAAAAACTCAAGAATTTAGAATCTACACATACTTCCTCAGCTAAAAAAAATAAACTGGAAATTGTAGAAAAAGAGAATATGCAATTGAGCTTTTTTAAGTTAGATGACCCGATTTTAGAAGCTTTACGAGATGAAATCACAGCACTTGATATAGACACTTTAACTCCTGTAGAAGCATTGATGCAACTTAATCAAATCAAACGTCGTTTAAGTCAAAAAAAAGAAAATAATTAGCTTGTCATATTGACATTAAATTAAAGTATTCAATGCTTATAATATTTCTATAATTTCATTTGGAAAAGCTATCGTTTCATGACACAAAAAATTAAATTTTATTTTACATTTGCAATCCATAATGCGAAAGTAGCTCAGGGGTAGAGCATCACCTTGCCAAGGTGAGGGTCGCGGGTTCAAATCCCGTCTTTCGCTCTGTCGNNAGCTCGGATGGTGGAATTGGTAGACACGTTGGACTTAAAATCCAATGACCATTGCGGTCGTGCGGGTTCAAGTCCCGCTCCG
>PAFO01000042.1 GCA_002705385.1 Flavobacteriaceae bacterium | reverse complement strand
TGATATTTATTTTGGAGATTATGAATTAATACCAACAATTATTGGTGTTTTACTAATGTTATTTTCATTCTATTTGATGAACTTAAACTCAAAAAAGAAACCCCCACTGTAAATATGGGGGCACTTGGAAAAGATAATAAAATATTTTTTTGCTATTGTATCGTGTAGGTTGTAGTATGACTTTGTTCTATTTTTGCTAAATGAATAATAAAAACACTCTTTTAATTGCTGCCACTATTATTATTTCAGCACTTATAATTTCATTTTCTAATAGGTATCAACCATCACCAGTTAATGAATCTTTTGTAATAGATTCTTGGACGGGCGACATTTATGATATACAAGGCAATAACTTAAGCGATATTCATAAAAATATGTCCGCTCCAGAGCTTAATAATCCTGCTCAAACTGATAAAATCCAGTAATTACTTAGATAGTCCTAGTTCTGGATTCTCATCTACAAAGTTTTTTTTGATGTATTTTTCATAGTCAATATATCGTGGCATACCTGCTTCCTCATATGCCTTAGAATAGTTACAAGCACCATTGCATTTGCAAGGATAACCACTAGCGTAAACAGGAACAGAAATCATTTTTTATATAAATTATTAAGCAAGTTATCCCTGCAACTTGTACACAGACTTGAAAATTCACTATTATTATAAATACTGCTTGACCAAATAAAATCAATTTCTTTTGAACAGCTATTGTATTTGTATTTATTAATAGAATTTAAATCATTCATACCCCTAAAGCTACAAAAAAAACCCCCAAATCAATGGGAACCCCTGTGGGTGTTGAGGGATTCGAACCCCCGGCCCCTACCCTGTCAAGGTAGTGCTCTAAACCAACTGAGCTAAACACCCAAAATATTTATTATTAATAATTTAAAAGAAATTAAAAGTGTGAATGTTTTATACCGTCATAAATATATCATTTCTTAATTAATTCAAGCTAAAAACCTGTTTTCACAAATAACATATCATAATCAGATACATTATTATTTATGAAATTAAATAAAAAATTCTTCTTAGATTATGAACATTCAATTTTAAACTTCAATTATTGAATATTTAATAAAAAGGAAGTTATAAATTATTTTGATGTAAATAAATGGGATAATTGAAACTATCTTTAAATTATAATTAAAGAAACAACACTTTTTGTTCTTTTAATTCAAATTTTTGTTTTTAGTTTAAGTTAATAGCCATCCAGACTTTACATCTGGATGGTTTTTTTTAAATCTATTTATTTTATTTACGCTTCCAAATTTGAGTTCTTCCAAGTATAGAAAAACCTAAATACCCTCTTACTTTTAATGTATTTCTATCTTCAAATCCAATATGGCAGTCATAAACTTTACCTGATTTAGGATCCAAAATAGTCCCATCTTCCCATGTGTTTTCATCTAACTGAAGATCATTTATAATCACCATGCCTTCGATAGATTTTTCTTTGTTATTGCCTTTACAATTAACACACTTTTTCCCATTATCCTCAGGCAAAAGTAATTTTGTAATTTTACCATAAAGCTTTCCATTTTCTTTATAAATAAGTACTTCGGATTTTTGTTTTCCAGTTTCATCATCAGTAGTTACCCAAGTTCCCTCAATAGAATCGACTTGCAAGAAAAAAGTCCAAAGTAGAATTAGTGAAGTGTGAAATATCATAACAAGTTCTAGTAAAAGTTTTCATAAATTTAAAAAATCTATGATTATATTCGTCTATACGACCACTTAAATAAATATTTTGAAAAAATTTAGATTTTTACTTTTACTGCTCCCTTTAACATTATTTATTTCATTGCTAGACAATCAAATTTTAAAAGGTTTTCTATCTTCGNAAAAAATACTTCATCATTACGGATATATTGGAATNTTAGTAATTGCGGTGNTAGTTTTAATTTNTTTTGTTNTACAATTCGATAAGAAATCTAACTCTTAAATGATAGCCATTCATATCTTGTTTACTNTAATTTACTAACATGCATCATTTTGGATTAAAAAAGCTTGAGGGCTTATCAAAAATATTCAGGTTAAATTTAATAAATAGTGTTACTGGATATAAGTCAGCGCATTTAATAGGTTCAGTTTCACCTTCAGGTAATCAAAATCTAGCTATATTTAGCTCTATTGTTCATTTGGGTAGTAACCCTGCTCTCATAGGATTTATTTTAAGACCAAAAACTGTTCCCAGACATTCGCATTTGAACATGAAATCAACTGGCATTTTCACTCTAAATGCAATCTCTAAATCTCAAATTAAAGATGCGCATCATACATCAGCTAAATATCCTGATAGTGTTTCAGAGTTTGATAAAACTGATCTAGAACCTGAAATCAAGCAAGGCTGGAAAGCTCCATATGTGAGGGGAGCTAAAATACAAATTGGATGTAGTTATGTTAACGAATATCTAATAAAAGAAAATGATACTGTCCTGGTTGTTGGTAAGATAGAACACCTCTACATTGAAGACCAACTTTTAGGAGAGGACGGATGGATTCAACTAGATAAAGGTGATATTGTAACCATAAATGGATTAGATGGTTATGCCATTCCGAATCTTATTAGGCGTTTTGAATATGCAAGACCAAAAGAATAAAAAATCGTTTACATCTGAAGGAATAAATGAAGATTGGTTTATCTATGCTACCGAACACAGCGATAGTATTCCAGAAATTTTGCTTGAACTAGAAAAAGAAACCCATCAAAAGATATTGCAACCTAGAATGATGAGTGGCAGACTTCAAGGCAGATTCTTAAGTCTTCTTTCAAATTTAGTTCAAGCAAAAACTATAGTAGAAATAGGAACCTATACAGGCTATTCAACTCTTAGTTTAGCAGAAGGTTTAACTGATAATGGTAAGATCCATACCATTGATTGTAATGAAGAGTTAATTAGTATCCAAGAACGTTTTTTTAAAAAAAGTAAATTTTCTCATAAAATAAAAAGACATCTAGGAAAAGCAATTGAGGTGATCTCTTCAATTGATGGTCCCTATGATTTGGTATTCATTGATGCTGATAAAGAAAATTATGATTTATATTTCGAAGCTGTTGTGCCAAAAATGAAAAAAGGGGGGCTGATTATTTCAGATAATGTTATGTGGAGTGGAAAAGTTCTTAGTGAGGTTAATAATGCCATAGACAAGAAAACACTTGCGTTAAAAAAATTCAACAAAAAGTTAATGATGGATTATCGTGTACAAACGACTCTACTCCCATTAAGAGATGGACTTACTTTAAGTCGAGTATTATAAGTCACGCCGAATAGAATCCTCAAGATCTGTAAAATCCTTTTTGACTTCATCAACTTCTTTTTTAAAATCTTGTGCAATTGACTTAGTAGGATTCTCTATATCTGTATCAACGGATTTCTGAATCTCACTTTTAATATCATTAGTAGCCTGTCTAACTTGAGTCATTCCTTTAGCCAATGTTCTTGCAATAGAGGGTATTTTGTCTGCACCAAAAACAAGTAAAACAATAAAAAAAACAAAAACAATTTCAGCTCCACTTATAAATAATAACATCTGCTAGATTTTAAGCAAATATAAAAGGTTTCGTAAAAAAACTGTTTAAAATCAAATGAGATTCAATATCGCCTAGATTACTAACCTTTTATTTTTTCCTTAAATTTTTCAAAGTCAGAGGTTGATTCTTTTTTAGGCCAATTATTATTATTTGAATTTACATCAGCTGTTTCCTTATCAGGATCCACCGTTACTCCAATTAATTCTTTGTCAGAAGTAATTATTTTTTTTACACTGACATCGTTTTTTCTCCATAACTGAACAGGATACTTAACCCGCTCTTTTGAACCGTCAGCATATGAATATTCTACAATAAGTGGCATTACCAATCCTCCTGGCTTTTCAAATTCAATTTCATAAAAATAAGCAGGTATTTTATCCGAAGTAATACCCTCTTCCTTCAAATAATCTTTTAATATTTTAGATTGGCCAATTGGATAATTTACAGCAGCATTTGGATCATAGGATTCGCTCTCATCATCAATTTTAAAAATCATCTCTGGAAGGTCTTCTAAATCATATCCAAATCTCTTCAGTCTTTCTTTTGCTTTTTCATCAGGAGTATCAGAATAATAGTATTTACTGACTTTTTTTACTCCTATATCAACAACATCTGTGGAATAAAACCAACCTCTCCAAAACCAATCTAAATCAATAGCTGAAGCATCCTCCATGGTTCGAAAAAAATCTTCAGGAGTTGGGTGTTTAAACATCCAGCGTTTCGAATAGGTTTTAAAAGCATAGTCAAAAGCTTCTCTCCCCATCACAGTTTCTCTTAAAATATTTAATGCTGTTGCTGGTTTTGCATAGGCATTAGGACCTAATTGGTATACATTTTCAGGATTTGACATAATTGGAGAAATAAAATCTTGATTCCCTGCCATATATGGTACAATATTTTGGGGATTTCCTCTTCTTGAAGGATATTTTGANAAGCCTGGAATTGCCTCTGGNTATGTCTCACCAAACTCTTGTTCAGTTAAATATTGAACAAAAGTATCTAAGCCTTCATCCATCCAGCCCCATTGGCGTTCATCAGAATTNACAATCATNGGGAAAAAGTTGTGTCCAACTTCGTGAATAATTACACTGATCATACCAAATTTTGTTCGATCTGAATAGTTTCCATTCTCATCTGGTCTTCCATAATTCCAACAAATCATTGGATATTCCATTCCTTGATTTTTGGCATGTACAGAAACTGCTTTTGGATAGGGATAATCAAATGTAAATTTTGAATATGTTTTCAATGTTTGAATAACAGCTTTTGTCGAATATTCTTCCCAGAGGGGGTTTCCCTCTTTTGGATAAATTGAGACTGCCATTACCTTTTGAGATCCGACCTGAACAGCTTGTCGTTCCCAAATAAATTTTCTTGAGGAAGCAAATCCAAAATCTCTNACATTTTCTGCATAAAATTTCCATGTACTTTTCTTTTTAGAAAAAAATGATTCTTTTGCAATTGCTTCCTCTTGATTAACAATAAGGACGGGTTTGTCAAAATTATCTTCTGAAGCGATAAATCTTTTATACTCTTCCTTATTTAANACATCCTTNGGGTTTAAAAGACTCCCTGTAGCCTCAACGATATGATCAGAAGGAACTGTAATATTAACTTTATAATCGCCAAATTCCAAAGCGAATTCACCATTCCCCCAAAACTGATAATTTTGCCAACCTTCTACATCATTATAAACACAAAGTCTTGGGAAAAACTGAGCAATTACGTATGCTTTGTTACCATCTTCTTCAAAAAATTCATAGCCAGATCGACCTCTTTTTTCAACATGATCGTTAATATTATACCACCATTTAATTTGAAAAATATAAGAGGATCCTGGCTCTATTGCTTTGGGTAGATCTACACGCATCATAGTTTGATTGATTCGATATGGAAGTGGATTTCCATCTTTATCTTTGACCCAATCAATAATAAAACCACCGTCAAATGGTTCGTTAATGTAATTACTGACAAATGAAGAAGGTCTTAATGTAACTGAATTAGATATTCCATTTTTTTCTAGAGCCGGTGCATCTTTTTTACGAATATTTTGATCTAATTGGATCCATAAATATGGCAACTGGTCTGGAGAATTATTTGTGTAGGTTATAGTCTCTTCTCCATATAGCCTACTATTTTGATCATCCAATTCTATATCTATAACATAATCTACCTTTTGTTGAAAATATTCTACCCCAGGAGCCCCGGAGGCATTGTGATATTTATTTGGATCTGCAAATTGATCATAAAGTTGTTTAAATTTATTTTCATTTGAATGCCCTCCTTGGATTTGAGCATTAAGAATAAATGATACAAAAGCAAGAATTATAGTTAGCAAACTAGATTGCAACTTAAGATATTTTATATTCATCAATTTATTTTTTGAGTAAATATACTAATCTTCATAAATAAGTTGTGTTAGGGTGCTAAAGTCAAAATAACACTTCGTTTGTTTTTGTGTAATAAAAAACTTTTTCTTTTATCTAAATTTTTAAAATGAACAATGTTTTGTTGTTCTTTAAAAAGTGATAAAAACAGTTCATTTGATAGCTTAACATTATTTGGCACCTCTGAAAACTTAAGTTCAATGAAACATTTGGTTATATCGTTTAAATACTCCTTCCCCAAAAAAACATAAGGAATATTTACCCCTTCAGAGCTAAATACTAAGTTTTCCTTGAAATAGTTTTCAATAAGTTGATCAATAAATTCCAAATCTGAATCTGGATCCAAAATTATACTTTCATCTTGCCCACTTATAATCAATTGAAGATCATCAGTAAAAAGCTGGGAAATTATCTGTAAGCTTTTTGATTTAGATTTGAATTCAATTGAAGTAGTACTTACATAAAATTTATGTTCATTATCGATAGGGAATAGCACATTCAAATAAACAATAAAAAAAAGAAAGAGATTTATAGGCATAAAACAAACTACTTATTCATCTAAAATATATTTATATATTTTACTTTTATTTATCAAATATTCTATTAACTGAAACTGTTTACTTTGTTTAAGAAGTTCACTCGTTTTCATTTGAGTATCAATGAATTCAAGAAATCCCAAAACCTGATCCTTCTCTATTTTCAAATCATCTTCAAAAAAAGTAGTTTCAAAAACAAGCGGTAAAACTTCGCTTGGTTTCATTTTCATTCTCTCTTCTTTAGTCTTGGAACTCATTGCTTTCGAAATCAGTTTAGCAATATTGACAAAATCAATTCCATTTGTTATTTCTCGGTTATCTGTTAATTTATTGTTGATGCGAGTGGATTTATCTTGATCATAATCAAATCCCTTAAATTGTTCCTCTAAAAGGTCTAAAAATCTGTCCTTATCTTCAGTAGTTACAACTACTTCTTTTAACTCAGTGATATTTTCATTAACTCCAACCACAAGCCTGTTCTTAGCTAAAATTTCTTCTGTAATCTTTACAGAACGAATTAGGTATTGAACTGATGAAAAAATTATCTCATCACCTTGTGCAACATCAATTTCAAATTCACCATCACTATCGGTTATTGTATTTATTTGTGCTGTATTATTGACCACATTTGCTGCAACAACAACTGTATTTTTATATAATAATTTTCCTTTTATAGGTCTTCTTTCTTGACCCAAAAGGNAAGTGCTAAAGACTATGTAGCAGCACAAAAAAAGAGTAATTTTCATTTATTAAAGATAGTTTTACCTCGTGAAAATTATGTTTTTGATTGTTAATTTAATTATAATCGGTTTACAAATAAAAGAAATTAAAGTGAAGGAAACGTATGAACTTTGCCATCCTTTAAGTATAATCAGTTTCTAATTTAAATCTTTTGAATTTTAATAATATTTTTAAATCTATCTGTTATGGCAAATACTTTATATTTGATTAACGTATTTAATCATATAAATAGTGCTGCAACTCACGTCAAAAGGAATGAACCGATACTTCATGTAACCAATAAATGAATCGTAGAATTTTTCTATCCACTTCAATGGGTTTGGTGAGCCTTTCCTCTTGGTCAAAAAATATTAAGAGGGAAGCATACTCTGTTGAATTACTTTTAGGAATGGGTAAACTTCCATTGTATAGNAATTTAATTCCACTGGCCATTGAANCCGGNAAGGCTTTTAATAANATGCAAACTCATGCTAAAAAAGAAGGTNTTATTTTAGAAATAGTATCTGGTTATAGATCTTATGATAGACAAAAAAGTATATGGAACCGAAAATATAAATCCAATGAAGCTTCAGGACTCTCACCAAAAAAAAATATCCATAAGATCATCGAGTACTCAACCATACCTGGTACTTCACGACATCATTGGGGAACGGATGTAGATATTATTGACGGCTCAAAACGTAAAGTAGGAGACGTATTAGTAGCTGAAAAATTTCATGAAAATGGCCCCTATGTAAAACTCCGAAAATGGATGGAACAATATGCCAAAAGCTATGGTTTTTACTTGCCTTATACACAAAGCTCCAATAGAAAAGGATTTTACTACGAACCTTGGCACTACAGCTATGCTCCCTTATCAATTCCTCTTCTAAAATCTTATACTCAATTGGATCTAAATAAGATCTTGATTACTGAAGGTTTAGAAGGAAGCACTTATTTAACTTCCCAATTTATTTCTTTCTATTTAGAAGAAAATATTTTAGGGATTGCCGATTCACTTAAATAATCAACGAACAAAAACAGGATTTAACTCATCTTGAGTTTCTGATTCACTGAAGGTATAACCATCAAAATTAAAACCTAATATTTCATTAATTGATGAAGCATCCTTATCAATCAAATAACGAACCATCATACCCCTAGCTTTTTTTGCAAAAAAAGAAATTATTTTGAATTTTCCATTTTTAAAATCTTTAAATTGAGGTGAAACTATTGGTGATTGAATTGATTTTAAATCAATTGCACTAAAGTATTCCTTACTTGCTAAGTTAACTAAAAGTTCGCCTTCCTTAAGTTCAGTATTTAGTTGATCTGTAATTTTTCTTTTCCAAAAAGAATATAAATTCTTATGCGTATCCAAAATTAAAGATGTCCCCATTTCTAGTCTGTAGGGACGTATAGCATCCAATGGTCTTAAAAGCCCATATAAGCCTGAGAGAATACGAAGTTTGTCTTCTAAAGTATTTATTTTTTTCTGTGGAAGAGTGTAAGCGTCTAATCCTGAATATACATCGCCATTAAATGCAAAAACAGCAGCTCTTGAAGATGTAGATGGAGATTTGAATTTTTGATTTCTATCCCAATTCATTGATGCTAGGGCATCTGAAATATGCATTAGCTTCCCTAGATCCTTTCTAGATTGTTCCTTTAAAANAGAGTTAATATAGAAAGCTTCTTTTTCAAAAATAGGAGTTGTTGTCTTTTCTANAGGTAGATCTTTTTCAAAATCTANAGATTTGGCCGGTGAAATAAGTAATTTCATAATTCAATTTCATTAATAAAATAAAAATCTTTTTTTGTAAAAGTAAATGCTTTTACCGGCCTTTGCAAAAATAATAAATTGAAGCTTTAAATAATATTATAGTAGTTTCTTATGCTGAGCATATTGCCGAAATTTTTGTAATACACTTTCAAAATCTTGTGGGATAGGTGAATCAAATTCCATTTTTTCTTCAGTTTTAGGATGAATAAAACCTAATGTTTTAGCATGAAGTGCTTGACGCGGCATGAGTAAAAAACAATTTTCAACAAATTGCTTATATTTTGTAAAATTCGTCCCTTTAAGAATTTTATCTCCTCCATAACGTGCATCATTAAATAGAGTATGGCCAGTAAATTTCATGTGAGCTCGAATTTGATGTGTTCTTCCGGTTTCTAATTGACATTCTAAAAGTGTAACATAACCAAATCGTTCCAATACTTTAAAATGAGTAACGGCATCTTTACCCTTAGAATTATTCTCAAAAACAGTCATTTGAAGTCTATTTTTTTGATTTCTACCTATGGATCCTGTGACAGTCCCCTGGTCTTCATCAAAATCACCCCAGACCAAAGCCAAATACTTTCGTTTAGATGTTTTATCAAAAAATTGTTTGGCCAGATGACTCATTGCTTCTTCTGTTTTAGCAACAACCAAAAGTCCGCTAGTATCTTTATCTATTCGGTGCACCAATCCAGGTCGATTATTAGCGTTCGTTGGCAGTTGCTCAAAGTGATATAACAATCCATTTAAAAGTGTTCCCGAATAATTTCCATGACCAGGATGAACTACCAAACCAGTGGGTTTATTGAGTACTAACAAAATATTATCTTCATAAACAATATCAAGATCGATTTTTTCTGGGAGTAAAAGGTTTTCATAGGGTGGGTATGAAAAAAGAACTTTTATTTGATCTTCTGCTTTTACTTTGTAATTTGATTTTACAGCTTGGTCATTAACAAAAATACTTCCTTCTTTTGCGGCTCGTTGAATTTTATTTCGTGTCACTTTCTCAATACGAGACATCAAAAACTTATCAACTCTTAATGGAGATTGGCCTTGATCAGCTTTAAAATAAAAGTGTTCGTATAAGATATCCGATTCAGAAGTTTTTGTTTCAGTTAAAAAGTTATCTTTTTCCATTACCTAAAACTAAATCGATTGTACTTGTTTTTGGTAACAAAACTCCAGGATTAATTTGGTTTCCCCTATGGAAAATCTCTAATACCATATCCTTACCTATATTATCTTTATATTTAATTTCACCTAACTTAAAACCTACTGCATTAATCATAGATTCTGCATTTCTTTTGGTAATTTGTATTAAATTAGGCACTGTAATTTTTTGGTATCCTGACGGATTNACTGTCAAATATATTTTCCTGTTGATTTTTACTTCACTTCCAGCAGAAGGTNCATGATCAATNACTGAAAAAGGGGGAAGTTCAGGAACAAATCTTGAGGAATCAATTATTTCAAAGCGTAAATTCTCCTGCTTCATAATAGTCGGAAGAGCATTTATAGAGACTCTATGTAAGTCTGGAACTTCTATATATTCTTGATGATGAGTTATTAATTTTAATGTGAATGAAATAGTTAAAAATAAAACAAATACACATATAAAAATATAGAGCAGTTGTTTATAGAAATACTTACTAAACAAAAAGCGCAAAAAATTCATGATTTAAAATCTAGTCAAATATAATAAAACCTAAGTTTTATGAGTTGGCTATAAATGCTATACATTTGTAAGANAAGTATGTAAAGATGAGAAAAAAAAAGGTAGGTGTTGTTTGTGGCGGTTTTAGCTCCGAATTCGAAATTTCAATTCAAAGTGGAAAAACTGTTTTTTTAAATCTAGANCGAAATTTATATGAAGTTTATCTCATCACAATAAGACCTGATTCATGGACAGCAATCGATGATAATAAAACTACTTTTGAAGTTTCAAAAGCTGATTTTTCTTTAATAAATAAAGATATTAATGTCAATATTGATGTAGTTTTTAACTCAATTCATGGAGCCCCAGGCGAAAATGGTCAATTAGCTGCGTTATGGGAATTACTTAATATTCCTTTTTCAAGTTGTGACAGCTACAATGCTGCTCTTACTTTTAATAAAAGAGACTGTCTATCTGTACTTCGTGGATGGGGTGTCCCTACGGCCAAGAACTTTACGCTCGATGAAGGCGATCCAATTAATTTAATAAAGATTGAGAAAATAGTAGGTCTTCCATGTTTTGTTAAAGCTAATAGGGCTGGAAGTAGCTTTGGAGTATATTTGGTAAATTCAAAATCTGAACTTAAGCCTGCCATTATGAATGCCTTTAAGGAAGATTGCCAAATCCTTATTGAAAGTGCACTAGTAGGAAGAGAAGTTTCAGTAGGTGTTGCCGAATTTAATAATAAAATAAACGTTTTGCCTATTACTGAAATTATAAGCGAAAATGATTTTTTTGATTATGCTGCAAAATATGAAGGCAAAGCTCAGGAAATAACACCTGCGAAAATTGCGGAACCCTCTAAAATAGAAGTTGAAAAGTGGAGTAGACTAATCTATAAAAAACTTGGGTTAAAAGGCCTTATCAGAAGTGAATTCATTATTGTAGATGATATACCTCATCTATTAGAGATCAATTCTGTTCCAGGAATGACTTCAAAAAGTATTATACCTCAACAAGTAAGTGCAATGGGTATTGAACTTTCTGATTTTTTTAATTACCTTTTACAAACTGCTTTAAAGCAANAATAATTTTAAGATGAAGCGATTTNTTTTTCCNGGTTCTTTNGACCCCATTACTNTTGGNCATCAGGAAATTATTGAAAGAGCTCTCGCTTTNTGTGATGAACTCATTATAGCAGTTGGTNAAAACAGNNATAAAAANAATATGTTCNCACTCNAAGANCGNATAAAATTTATCAAAGAAACCAATAAAAANAATTCAAAAGTTTTNGTTGAATCNTATGAAGGCCTTACTGTTGATTTTTGTAAAAAAGTNAATGCTNATGNANTTTTGAGNGGNTTACGAAACNCAGCCGATTTTGNATTTGAAAAAAGTGTTGCACAAATGAANNNAAAANTGACAGGNATTGAAACAGTTTTTTTATTGTCTTCNNCCANTCACTCCTTTATAAGCAGTAGTATTGTTCGTGAAATTATTCATTACGGTGGGGATTACACTTTATTAGTTCCAAAAGCAGTGCTATCTAGACAGGCTTAAATTGCTTATTCTCCAACCACAGCCTTAACTACTATTTTAATATTTTCATACGCATTTTCAAACAATTCAGGGATTTCGTCTATAGTTTTCCATTCTGCTTTTTCAATGTTCTCCTCCATTTGTGGAATTAATGGCAAAGTATATTTTGTTTTCATTAAAAACCAATGGGTTAATTTCAACTTATATCTTCCATTCGCATTGTAGATGTGATAAGTAGTTGGAAGAGGTTTGGATACATTCAAATTTAAAACACCTGTTTCCTCTGAAACTTCACGCATAGCTGCTTTTAAAATAATCTCTTTTTTTTCAATCTTACCCTTAGGCAAATCCCATTTATTGTTTCGATAAATAAATAATAAACGACCATCTTTATG
>PAFO01000041.1 GCA_002705385.1 Flavobacteriaceae bacterium | reverse complement strand
TTTGTAGTGTAGTCCCCCTTACTATACTGTCATCAATAATTACCAAATTATCCGAAGATTTAACTATGCCATAAGTAATATCATACACATGTGCCACTAAATCATTTCTGCCACTATCCTCAGTTATAAAAGTGCGAAGCTTTGCATCTTTTATTGCAACTTTTTCTATTCTTGGCTTTAATGACAGTAATTTTGACAAAGCTTTCCTGTCGGGTTGATCTGACTTAAAAAGTTCTTTGTTAAGTATGTCGCGGACATGATCCTGTACAGCACCAATAAGTCCGTAAAATGAAGTTTCTGCTGTATTTGGAATAAATGAAAAAACACTGTTTTCNAAATCACCTNCTATCGCTTGGTGAACCAGNGGAAAAAGTGCCTTGCCTAAATCTTTCCGNTCTTNATAAATTTCTGCATCTCCACCTCTAGAAAAATAAATTCGTTCAAAGGAACATGCNCTTTTTTCTTCAGGTTCAATAATTTTTTTTATGAACGTATCTCCAGCCTTTTTATTGATCAATGCATGCCCGGGTTCTAGCTCCTNAACTTTNTCATAGCTTACATTAAANACAGTCTGTATTACCGGTCGTTCTGAAGCCACAACNACAACTTCATCATCTTNATAATAGTATACCGGCCTTATTCCTACTGGGTCTCTCAAAACAAAAGAATCCCCATGCCCTAATAATCCTGCAATAGCATAACCNCCATCCCAGTTTTTAGAAGCTTTACGAAGAATTTTAGAAATCTTTAATCGTTCTGCAATTAATGGAGAAGCCTCTTTCTTTGTGTAGCCTTCTTTCCTTAATTTTTTATAGATTTTGGCAACTGCATCATCTAGAAAATGTCCAATCTTTTCCATCACAGTAATTGTATCTGCCTTCTCTTTTGGGTGTTGACCCAAATCCACTAAATTTTCAAACAACTCAGTAACATTTGTCAAATTGAAATTCCCAGCTACAATTAAATTTCGATGCATCCAGTTATTTTGACGTAAAAATGGATGAACACTTTCNATATTATTTTNCCCAAAAGTGCCATAACGAACATGCCCTAACATCAACTCNCCAACATAAGGGATATTAGTTTTTATTTTATCAGGGTTTGATGAAATTTCAGGATTGGNCTTAATCTCCTTTTGTATTCTNGTNTTNATAGTTTTGAAAATTTGCTGAATTGGTTGCTGGTCGGCNGATCGAACTCTGCTTATGTAACGTTGTCCNGGAGACATATCAAATTTGATACTTGCAAAGCCAGCGCCATCTTGACCACGATTGTGCTGTTTTTCCATAAGCAAATACATTTTATTGATCCCATAAAATGAACTCCCGTATTTTTCTTTAAAGAAAGATAACGGTTTTTTTAGTTGCAGAAGGGCAATACCACACTCATGCTTAATCGCATCACTCATTCGATATTTATATTAATTCAAATTCTGTTAATGATTTAAAAACTTTTATTCTTTGTACTAACTGAGCATAAGTCATTTTTTCCAATGCAGCTGTGCCAAATTCTTGAACAGTGAAGGATGCCAATGCTGATCCAACAATTACTGCTGTTTTCATGTCTTCAAATTTAATACTCTTACACTGAACTAGATAAGCCGAAAACCCCCCAATAAAACTATCTCCAGCGCCCGTAGGGTCAAATACTTCTTCTAAGGGAAGCCCGGGAGCGCAAAATATATCATTCCCATTAAATAGCAAGGCTCCGTGTTCTCCTTTTTTTATAATCACATACTTTGGCCCCATTACTTGAAGCTCTTGAGCTGCCTCAACCAGAGAATATTTCTGTGTGAGTTGCCTAGCTTCTTCATCGTTTATTGAAATCACATCAACTCTACCGATTAATTCATTTAATCTGTCTCTATAACTTTCTATCCAAAAGTTCATAGTATCTAAAACAACTAAATCTGGTTTATTATCCATTTGATCTAAAACTTCAAGCTGGATATTTGGATCTAAATTCCCTAACAAAACAACACTCGCATCTTTAAAAATATCAGGTACTTTAGGGTTAAATTTAGTCAATACATTGAGTTGAGTATCAAGAGTGGTTCGTGTATTCAAATCATTATGATATTTCCCACTCCAGAAAAATGTTCTTTCACCCTCAAGTTGATCAACTCCTGATAAATCGAGATTTCTAACCCTTAAAAGATCTAAGTGCTTTTTCTCAAAATCAGATCCGATNATGGAAACTAGACCACATTCAGTTTTAAANTTTGATGCNGATAGACCTATGTAAGTGGCNCACCCCCCTAGAATTTTNCCAGTTTTACCAAANGGNGTTTCAATAGCGTCATAAGCTATAGTNCCTAGGACTAAAAGTTTATTATTCATANTGCAAAAGTAAAAAACTCTTTGTGCCTTTTGGTTTTAATTGCAAACAATTATTAATCAAAAGTCAATAAATGNAATCNNTCAAATATTTTGTTCTTCTATTTGCTCAAAAAAGGTGTCTGGAANTAGATTTTTCCCCTTAGCTGCTTTGACTGCCAANTGATCGCATCGCTCATTTTGAGGNTGNCTATTGTGNCCTTTAATCCATTGAAAATGAATTTTATGTTTATTATANACAATNAAAAATCGTTTCCAAAGATCTGANTTTTTTTTATTCTTAAAATTTTTTTTCTCCCATTCAAANAACCATTTTTTTTCCACTGAATCCACAACATATTTAGAATCAGAATANACTACAACCTCCATTTGTGACTTTTTTAGCTTTTCTAAGCCGACAATTACAGCTAACAATTCCATTCTATTNTTAGTTGTTTTTANAAAGCCTTGGGAAAATTCTTTAACATAGGACATAAATTCCCATTCTAATATTATCCCGTATCCACCTGGNCCTGGATTTCCAAGCGAAGANCCATCAGTGTANAGATAAACTGTATTAGACTTCATNAGGCTTTTCCTTTAAAATTTGTGNAATAACANCAGAGAAATAACGATGCTCCAACTCTTGGACCTTCTTAGCAATTTGAACTGCNGAATCATTTTCAGAAAGAGAAACCTTCTTTTGAAATATGATGCCACCTTTATCATAGTCTTTATTTACATAATGAATTGTAATTCCTGTTTCCTTTTCATTATTTGCCATTACTGCATTATGAACATATTTACCATACATTCCCTTACCTCCATATCTAGGTAAAAGTGCTGGATGNATGTTGATTATTTGCTTAGGAAATTTATTTACCCAATTCTGTCCNATTCTCCATAAAAANCCTGCTAAAATAATTAAGTTAGGTTTAAGTGATANGACTTGTTTAAGTAAATGGTCCTCTTTAAATTCTTTCTTATTAAAAACTTGAACTTCAATTTGAAATCGTTTTGCACGCTGNATAACCCCTGCTTTTGGATTNTTNGTAAANATTCTAGATATAGANACNTTTGGNTTTTCTTCAAAATAGTCACAAATCTTTTCTACATTCGATCCATTTCCTGAAGAAAATAAAATTATACTCTTAGTCATTAAAAAGGGTTAATTTATAATAAATATANCATATTAGAGCNCTNCAAAAAGCAGNTAATGAAATTTAATTTTTTTTATTCAATCTCAATTTATTGAAATCATTCAAAGTTTTATACTTTTGATATAAATAAATCTAACTATACTAAATCATGTCAGATATTTCATCAAGAGTAAAAGCCATAATAGTCGACAAATTAGGTGTTGACGAGAACGAAGTTGTAGCAGAAGCAAGTTTTACTAACGACTTAGGAGCAGACTCATTGGATACCGTGGAGTTAATCATGGAATTCGAAAAAGAATTTGATATTCAAATTCCAGATGACCAAGCAGAAAACATTGCAACGGTTGGCCAAGCAATTCAATTTATTGAACAAGCTGACTAATTAAGACTTATGTATCCAAGACGTGTAGTTGTTACCGGATTGGGAGCCCTTACACCAATAGGTAATACTCTTTCTGAATNNTGGGAGAGCCTAATTGCTGGTGAAAGTGGTGCCGACTATATCACTTATTTTGATTCAACATTATTCAAAACTCAATTTGCTTGTGAACTAAAGAATTTTGATGCGTTAGATCATATGGATAGAAAGGAGTCTCGAAAGTATGATCGCTTTGCTCAATATGCATTAGTTTCAACTGCTGAAGCATTGGAGGATTCCAATCTAAGATTAGATAAANTAGATAAAGATCGAATAGGTGTAATTTGGGGTGCAGGAATTGGNGGTTTNGAAACTTTTCAGAATGAAGTGCTTAATTTTGCNGCNTCAAACGAAAANCCAAGATTNAATCCATTCTTTATTCCAAAAATGATTGCAGATATTGCNCCAGGTTTAATCTCNATNAAATANGGATTTAGGGGGCCAAATTTTGCAACAGTATCAGCATGTGCATCAGCATCNAATGCTATGATTGACGCTTTAAATTATATTCGATTAGGNTATGCTGATGTAATGGTTACGGGNGGTTCAGAAGCCGCAGTTACCAAGGCTGGAATTGGAGGATTTAATGCCATGCATGCACTTTCAAAACGAAATGATGATCCAAAAACAGCATCAAGGCCTTTTGATAAAAACAGAGACGGATTTGTCCTTGGGGAAGGAGCAGGAACACTTATTTTAGAATCATATGAGCATGCTGTTGCAAGAGGAGCAAACATATATGCTGAACTNGCTGGTGGAGGACTTTCTGCTGACGCTCATCACATGACTGCGCCACATCCCGAGGGATTAGGTGCCAAAAAAGTTATGGAAAACTGCTTACGCGATGCCAAATTAAATCCTGAAGATGTAGATATCATCAATATGCATGGGACTTCAACTCCTCTAGGTGACATTGCTGAGTCTAATGCTATTATTTCAGTATTTAAAGATCATACTTACAACATGAATATTAATTCTACAAAATCAATGACTGGTCATTTACTTGGAGCTGCTGGAGCAGTGGAAGCAATTGCTTCTATCCTGGCTATGAAAAATAATATTGTGCCTCCGACCATTAATCTCGAGACTCCGGATGAAAGTATTGATCAAAAAATCAATTTTACATTCCACAAGCCTCAGAAAAGAAAAATTAATGTTGCTCTTTCTAACACTTTTGGGTTTGGAGGGCATAATGCTTGTGTTCTCTTTAAAAAAATCCTTTAACTTAAGGAAATGAAAATTTTAGACTACATTTTNAATTCCCGAATGGATACATCTGGGANTTTTTTTGTTGAACTNAGAAAAAAGCTTAAAATTAAAACTCNAAAAAAAAGACTTTATAAAGAAGCATTTACTCATAGCTCTGTTAATAAAAAAACATACGGCGGTGAACCTTTAAACTTTGAACGATTAGAATTTCTTGGAGATGCAGTACTTAATTCTATTATTGCAGATTTTCTCTACAGGTACTATCCNAATGCTAAAGAGGGAGCTCTCACNAAGCTNCGTGCTAAGATTGTAAGTAGGTCTAAACTNAATCAAATTGGGAAAAAAATGGATCTTCATNCAATTGCAGAAATAGCTAATCANCACAAATACTTTGGAGANGACATTCATGGAAATCTTTTGGAATCATTAATTGGNGCNCTATTTCTTGATAANGGNTATGANAAAACAAAAAAATATGTTATTTCAAATNCNATCTTNCCTTANATTAACATTCAAAAATTAGATTCTTTAGTGCTAAGTCATAAATCTTTNTTGATNGAATGGNGTCAAAAAAANAAGGAAATAATTAAATTTNAGATAACTCAAGATGAAGGTCTTGANCCAAAANTTAATTATTTATGTAAAATTAACTTTCAAAATAATTGTATTGCTAAGGCTAGGGGAACTTCTAAAAAGAAAGCCGAGGAAAAGGCTGCTGTAATAGCTGTGAGAGTTTTAAAAATTAACCCTAATTTAAATGAAAAAAGATTTTAAAGTACATCATTTAAACTACCAAGAAGAGAACNCANAAGATCATTTACTTGCCATTCATTCTAATATAGAAGCTTTTCAAATTGCTTATTTTTTAAATAAATNCACTAATTCAACTTTTAAACGAGGNGAAGACATAGATTTAAATTCAAAANANGCTTGTTTTNATTTATTTAAATGGGAAAATCCTTTAATTGACATAAAAACAATATTATTTTCAAACAAATACAAGNATGATNTAAAGCAAATAAAATTAAATAATAACTTNTTATTTGACCTTCCTTTAAGAAATGAAGTATATTTATTTTCTGAATTTAAACACANCGATTTTTTNATAAAATCCAATCATTTGNNNACAATTCANTTACTTATCAAAGCACTAAATTCGTGGAANGCANTAACAATAGTTTACAAAGTCCCTTCAAAAAAACTTAAAAACCGAATGAACTTAATATTTAATTGATGAATACTATAAAAAANACTAAAATTGTAGCAACACTTGGNCCTGCTANTTCCTCAAAAAAAGTCATTGAAAAAATGATATTGGCAGGAGTAAACGTATTTCGAGTCAATTTTTCTCATGCAGATTATAATGATGTGANAAAAAGAATTGAAATNATACGAAAAGTGGATAAAAAANTAAATACAAATACTGCAATTTTAGGTGATCTCCAAGGTCCAAAATTAAGANTCGGGATAATTAAGGANGGAGTAAAAGTTAATCNAGGTAACCGAGTTCTTTTTTCNACTGATAATCCATTTATAGGTAATGCACAAAANGCTTACATGAATTACCAGAATTTTCCGAAAGATGTTTCAAAAGGAGAACGAATTCTTTTAGATGATGGTAAGTTGATTTTTGAAGTGACCAAGACAAATAATAAAAATGAAGTTGAGGCCGTTGTGGTTCAAGGAGGGACTTTTAAATCTAATAAAGGGGTAAACCTTCCAAATACAAAAATTTCGCTTCCGGCACTCACCGAGAAGGATATCGAGGATGCAAAGTTCATTTTTACTCAAGATATTGATTGGATTGCACTTTCATTTGTCAGATCTAGCCAGGATTTAATTGACTTAAAAAAGTTGATGTCAGAAAATACCGACCGAAAAATTCCAATTATTTCAAAGATTGAAAAGCCTGAAGCAATAGAAAATATAGATAAAATAATTGCTTACAGTGACGGATTAATGGTTGCCCGTGGTGATCTAGGTGTTGAAGTACCTGCTCAAGAAGTGCCTCTGATTCAAAAAAGATTGGTCCTTTTAGCAAAAACTGCTAGAATTCCGATAATAATTGCAACTCAAATGATGGAAAGCATGATCGATAGTTTAACCCCAACTAGAGCTGAGGTTAACGATGTAGCAAACTCTGTAATGGATGGAGCTGATGCCGTAATGCTTTCTGGGGAAACATCTGTTGGTAAATATCCGGTGGATGTAATCAATAATATGTCTGATATCTTAACAGCAGTTGAAAATTCTGAGTTGATTGAAGTTCCTCATACTCCACCAAACATTCGAACAAAACGATTTATAACCAAATCCATTTGTTATCACGCAGCTCACTTAGCTAATGATATAGAAGCAAAAGCAATTTGTACTTTAACTAATAGCGGGTATACTGCATATCAAATTTCAGCATGGAGACCACAAGCTCACGTATTGGTTTATACTTCAAACAGAAGAATTTTAAATCAATTAAATCTTTTATGGGGGGTTAAAGCTTTTTATTATAACAATTTAAATAGTACAGATAAAACTGTTGAAGAAATAAACCAAATTGCATTGGATAAAGGATATGTAGAAAAGGAAGATATGCTTGTAAATCTCACTGCAATGCCAATTGAAACAAAAGGGATGGTCAATACACTTCGTGTTTCAGTGATTTAAAAAGGTAGAGTTAGTTGGTCAGTCTTTGTGGTTCCTTTTATTGCCATTTGCTTGGATTTTATAGAATTTAAGTTTGATAGTGAGATTCCAATTAAACGTACGGAATTAAGAAGTTTTTTATCATATAAAAGATTTTTAGCTTCTTCTAAAATGAGTTCTTTTTTTGAGACATAAAATTTCAATGTTTTGCTTCTGGTTTGAAGAAGGAAATCACTGTATTTTATTTTTAACGTCACTGTTTTTCCAGCTACTTTATTTTTTTTAAGCCTTTTTTCTAAATTTTCAGACAATTCTTCCAGTTTCTCTTCTAAAAAAANTTCACTACTTAAATTTGAGCTGAAAGTCCTCTCAATTCCAATCGATTTCGCTACTCGATGTGGTTTAACAGGACTATTTTGAATGCCACGTACCAAGTTAAAATAATATTTACCAGCTTTCCCAAAATTCTTTGTCAAAAAAGGAATCGACTGCCCTTTGAGATCTTTTCCTGTATAAATCCCTAAATGATACATTTTAAGCTTCGTTTTATTACCTATACCGGGGAATTTTTTTACATCAAGGGATTCTAAAAAAGGAATTATTTGTTTTGGAGATAAAGTTTTCTGTCCATTGGGCTTATTCCAATCACTTAAGATTTTTGCTAAAAACTTATTNATAGAAATTCCTGCTGAAGCGGTCAGTCTGGTTTGCTTATNTATTTCNGCTCGAATTTCNTCTGCCACAATAGTTGCNGAAGGATAATCTGAAACATCCAAATANGCNTCATCTAAAGATAAAGGTTCNACCAATAATGTGTACTGNAAAAAAATTGATCGAATAATTTTGGATATTTCCTNATAGCGATCAAAACGNGGTTTGGNAAAGATTAGGTGTGGACAAAGCTCTCTAGCTCTTNGGCTATTNATCGCACTTCTTACTCCATATTTTCTAGCTTCATAACTTGCTGCCGNCACAACTCCTCNGTCACTTTCTCCTCCAACTGCTAGTGGCTTGCCTTTCCATTCTGGATGGTCTAGTTGCTCTACAGANGCATAAAAAGCATCCATNTCAACATGAATAATTTTACGTTGGTTANTTATTGGAATGGAAGTTGACATTTCTAGATCCAACTTAGGTTAGTTAGTTTAAAAGGAAANAANNTTAAATTNTNGATTNNTNTAATAAATTTTAAGTAAAAAATCAGAAATATGTTTTTTTANNTATTTAAAAGGTANAAAATGTNGGATTTTTTTCTGTTAGACTNNCTCAAAATCTTNNAGCTTCTGCCCTTAANATAAAAAAGTAAAATAGANTNCTTTTATTCNTCTTTATATATTTTTACCATTAGATTTCCATNATTATCAATATGGGCTCTATACATNCCAGGGGTATTCATCTCCATGGCNACATTTCCTTGATTATCAATCCCCACAATTCCTCCNTCACCACCTAAAGTTGCNACCTTTTCATGAATCACAATNCTAGAAGCTTCTTGNATAGACAGTCCTTTATATTCCATAAGTGCAGAAATATCGTGAGCTACAACGGAACGAATAAAAAATTCTCCCCAGCCTGTTGCAGAAATTGCACAAGTATTATTATTAGCATAAGTTCCAGCCCCTATGATTGGTGCATCCCCAATCCTATTCCACTTTTTNTTAGTCATCCCACCTGTTGAAGTTCCNGCCGCCAGATTCCCTTCCGAATCAAGAGCTACACAACCAACNGTTCCAAATCGATGATTTCTTAAAAANGCTTTATCTAGAGATGAAATTNTTTTATCATTTTGCTCTGCTTCTTTNACTCTTTTAAGTGAATTGATTCTTCGATCGGTAAAAAAATATTTTTGNTCGACAATTTCTAAACCTTGTTCGCTAGCAAACTGATCAGCTCCTTNNCCAGAAAGCATTACATGNGGNGAATTAGACATTACCTTAATAGCGGCTGATATTGGATTTTTGATNGTCCTTACCCCAGAGATTGCNCCAGCATNAAGAGTAGCACCATNCATAAATGAAGCATCTAATTCTANAGTTTCNTTTGCTGTAAGAACAGCTCCCTTCCCTGCATTAAATAANGCTGAATCCTCCATAGCATTAATTGTTTTTTCAACTGCCTCTTGACCACTCCCNCCGTTTTTTAATATGTCATAACCTATTTTAANNGCCTCTGCTAAAGCTTTACGGTANGCATNTTCTATTTCATNAGTNATATTNTCACGTAAAATAGTTCCTGCACCTCCNTGAATNACAATACCNACTGGCTTTTTTTTTGANNTAACTTCTTTNGGAGNAGGAGAACTNCAGCNTAAAATAATTATNAACAATAATATGGCATTTGAATATTTAAATTTCATTTAATTTTTTTTCTAAAGTTAGGTTTTTTATCTGTTTTGACTTAACGGNCTTTGGAAATTCACCAATTCCCAAAAATAGAGTATTTTTANATNAATACTATGTNCGNTNTCATACATAAGGTACATTCTTATTGGACTATTTTTGTCCTTNTTANNTTAGTTATTGCAATTNTAAATTCNNTTGTTGGCANATNAAAAGGACGNGAATTTNGTNNGAAAGATCTACGAATTANTCTTTTTGCCCTTATTTTTTCTCNCATNCAATTNTTNATCGGATTNATTANATACTTTGTTTCNCCTTGGTATGATAAGTGGGNCTCCTTGGGNATTATNAATNTTATGAAAGATNNAAAAATAAGGTNTTATTTANTAGAGCATCCCNTAATAAATATTATTGCTATAGNTTTGATTACTNTGGGTTGGTCNATACACAAAAGACAAAATNTTTCCTCTAAAAANTTTCTAAGAATTGGCTTATTTTACACTCTAGGATTATTTCTTTTTCTANCTAGAATTCCATGGNATTCATGNATAAAAATTTAAAAAATTAAAGTGNTGCTTTGAATTGNTTTAAAAAACGAATATCATTTTCNNAAAACAATCGTATNTCACTGATTTGATATAACAGCATNGTAATTCGCTCAATNCCCATTCCAAANGCATAACCAGAATATTCNTCNGGATCAATTCCACAATTCTTAAGNACNTTAGGATCAACCATCCCACAACCCATAATTTCTAACCAGCCNGTNCCNTTNGTAATTCTATGNTCAGTTTCAGTTTCTAGNCCCCAATAAATATCTACCTCAGCACTAGGCTCNGTAAAAGGNAAATAAGAAGGTCGTAATCGAATTTTAGAATTCCCAAACAAGGCNTTTGTAAAATACTTCAAGGTTTGTTTTAAATCTGTAAAAGAAACATCTTTTGCTATGTACAATCCTTCAATTTGATGGAAAATGCAGTGTGACCTTGCCGATATCGCCTCATTCCTAAATACCCTCCCGGGAGAAATAGTTCGGATTGGGGGTTGATTTTTTTCCATGTATCTTACTTGAACTGAAGATGTATGAGTTCTTAATAAAATATCTGGATCTGTTTGTATAAAAAAAGTGTCCTGCATATCTCGAGCAGGATGATAATAAGGAAGGTTTAATGCCGTAAAATTATGCCAATCGTCTTCAATCTCGGGCCCCTCAGAAATGGTAAATCCTATCTGTGTGAAGATATCAATTATTCTATTTTTTATAATTGAAAGAGGATGCCGGTTGCCCGTTTGTATGGGAAATGAAGATCTACTAGGGTCCTTAATTTGAGTATTATTCTCAATTACTTTCTGTTTTGATTCAAATGATTTTAGCTTTTCAGATATGGCTTTTTTAAGTGAATTGAGTTCATGTCCGTAAGCCTTTTTTTCTTTATTTGGTAATCCTTTAAAATCTGAAAATAATTTGTTCAGAATTCCCTTTTTCCCAGCATATTTTACTCTAAATAAATCTATCGCTTCAGGATCTTTAATCGAAAAGGNTTCAACTTCCTTTAAATATTTTTTTATTTGTTTAATCATAATGCAAATATATTATTTCCATATATCTATTAACAAAAAATTCATCTTTCTAAAGAAAATTAGATTAAAAAAATAGTACTTTACAATATGAATGTGTTGGATGTTATTTTAATCATTTGCCTTGGATATGGTCTTATTAGAGGTTTAATTAAAGGATTTGTTGTTGAGATTTCGGGGGTCATTGCAATCTTTTTTGGGGTCTTAGGTGCTTTTAAATTTGCTTCTTTATTTACTCAACTTATCTTCAAATATGTCGGCCTAGATCCTAAGATCGTCCAGGGAATTTGCTTTTTAATTCTTTTTATTGGAATTGTTTACGGGATTTCACTGCTCGCTAAAATGATTACTAAGACACTTCAAATCATTGCTCTAGGATTACTTAATAGAATCATGGGTGGTCTTTTTGGTTTGATCAAATGGTTGGTAATAATAAGCTCACTAATCTTAGTATTTAATCAAATTGAGAGTGTTATTTCATTAGTCCCTCAAGCTTACATTTCAGAATCTATTGCATACACATATTTCGTTGATTTAGGTATTTTATTATTCGATTGGTTATTAAATAATAATCCAATCTCTGAGCAAAAACTGATCTAGTTTTTAATTTAATTTTTTAAAAAAAGCATTTCTTAACCAACCCTCAGAGCCATTTGCAATCCTTATTTTTTGCCATTCTACTAAAGAATCTAAAACCTGTACTTTAGTTCCTTCATGAAGAATAAATAAAAGGTCTCCTTGCCTGTTGGGTTCTGACCAGACATCAATCTGTTTTGAAAAAAGAATAGCATACTGTTCCTGTTTGATGATATTATCTTTGGAAAAAGTAACACCAAAACTCGCTATGAAAAAAATCAGAGAAGTGATGGAAAGAATAAAGAAACTTCTTTTTAAACTAACAGTATTAGCAAATAAATATCCAAGAAATAGAAATGAAAAACTCCAAAGTAAAGTTAAAGTTATCTTCGACCAACCATCAGTACTTAAAAGTCCCAAAAAATTATTTTTGATCTGAGCTAATTGAGACTGAGGTAAAGGTTCAATAGCATCTATTGTCATATTTTGAGCAAAAGAGCTGTTAATTTGAATATCTTGGTTTTCCGGGGCTAATTGTTTCGCTTTTTCAAAAAAGTATATACTCTGCGCAACTTGATTTAGTCTATAATAAGCATTCCCTAGATTATAGTATAGTTCAGAACTATGTTCACCGTTTTTAATTATTTTTTCATAAAATTCAGTGGCTTGACTATAATTTGCTTTATTGTAAGCGTCATTCCCTTTAGAAAANAGAATATCCGAAGACTCCTGTGCATTTAGCATTCCTAAACCAGCAAAGAGGACTAACTTTAAATAAAGGAATTTCTTTTTTTTAAAAATAAAATTTNGTCTTNTTTTCATAACTGTNTGTCTATAGTTGCCATNATACGACTTGCTCTCTCATAGTCAGCCTGAATGCTTCCNTTAGANCCTGGAGCATAACGAGCCAATTCGCAATTTTCAACTAATGAAATAAAATCTTTAGCNACATTGGTTTCCACTTTTTTATNCCTTAANAGGGATTCNATTTTTACTTTACTGAGTTCGGAAGTTTCAATTTTAAGCTTTGCCTTTAAGTAATTATGTAATGAANGTTCCAATGCTTCNTAAAAATTAACTGGATTNCCAAAAGCNTTTTCNGCAGAGCTTAAATATTTTTTGGCAAGCTTCTTTGCTAGACGTTGCTTTGTATTGGAACTATCTTCTGATTTTTGGATTATAAATCTATTTACCAAATAGCCTAAAATAATAGTGATAAAAGCAAATCCAAATATCAGCCAAAATTGAAAACTCATCCAAAATGAGATAGTTTTAATCGGTTTAAATTTAGTGTTCAACTGGATAAACCTGAAGGCGCTATCAGAAATTGTTGATGGAATGTTGGAAATATCAGTGGTATTTTTTACACTTGAAATTCCAGCTGTAGGACCTTCATAAACATCCACTATTAATTCTTGAGAACTTAAGGTTTTATAAGTTTTGGTCTTAGGATTAAAAAATGAAAAATTAATTCGGGGTATTGGATATTTCCCTTGATACTCTGGAACTATAGTATAATTTTCCTCTACAGACCCTTGGGTACCACTCAAAGTTGTCTTGATTTTTTCGATTCGCTCAGGCTCATATACTTCAAGAGTGTTGGGGACATTGATCTCAGGAAGTTTAAAAAGATTTAAATT
>PAFO01000040.1 GCA_002705385.1 Flavobacteriaceae bacterium | reverse complement strand
GAAGCACCAAATTTAGTAAATGGTAACAAAATTACTTTTGGAGGATTTCTAGAATACGATAATAATAAACCTTACAGGTACACTTTTGACATAACCAAACACATCTCTGACATTATCAGAAATGACTCGTCAAATATTGATTTAGGCCTTGTTGTTACCTCTAATATTAATGATGATACACTTTTAAAGGCTTTTGAAGATTTGTCTGAGAATTCAAACTACAAGTATCCAAGGGCAGCCACTTTAAATCCATTAGGAACAATACTTTTGGGCTCTAGTCCAACGGAAAACTTAAGTGACAAAAAAGTGCAATTGGAACTTACCTATTCTTCTTACTAAATTAAAGTCCAAATCCAGTGACTTATTAAAATTACTAAAAGCCCGGTAACACCTTGGATAAACGTTCCAAGGGTATGAGTTTTGTAAGCTGTTTTCACATCCATACCACTCATTTGAGTAACGATCCAAAAATAGGAATCATTGGCATGTGATACTGTCATGGAGCCTACTCCCAAAGCCATGATTGTCCAAATTTTTCCCATTTCAGAGTCAAGACCTAAGATGGGTAGTAGTGGGAAGATAAGAGAGGAAGTTGTTATAATGGCTACTGTTGATGAGCCTTGAGCTGATTTTAACAAAGCAGCTATAAGAAAGGGAATAATAATACCTAGATTTTCAATTGTCATGATCGATTCTGCATAAGATTTTAGCGGTATAGTTTGAATTATTTCTCCTAAAGCTCCTCCCATTCCTGTAATGACAATTATGGGTGCAGATTGAATCAGCCCTTTTTTAACGGAATTATTTAAAAAGACTTTTCTCTCTGATTTAATAAGACTCAAAGAAAAAAGCATTCCAATTCCAAGAGCCATGGTTGGTTTTGTAATTAATAAAATGTGTTCAAACCCTGCAAATTCTGACTGGGAAAATTTCAATAAAGCACCTAGGCACATTAGTATAATTGGAATCAAAATAGGAAGCATTGCTTTAGAAAAAGAGGGTATATTTTGTATCTCTGAATTGCCTTCTAGTTTTTCTTTTTTCAATTCCTGATATTTATTTTTCTTTGTCAAATAATATCCATAAGTACCTCCAACAAGAATAAGAATAAAAGCAATAATTGCACCTACAACAATTAGCAAAAATAAATTTTCTATTTCCAAGTTCGCTGCACCTGCTAAAGGTCCAGGTGTAGGAGGCACCAAAACATGAGGTGCAAAAAGACCNGTAGAAAGGGCAACTGATAAACCAACTAATGGTGTTTTTGTTTGTTGAGAAAGTGTTTTGTTTAAATGAGATAAGATTACAAACGCTGCATCACAAAAAACAGGAATAGAAACTAAATATCCAATGCTGCTNATAGCATAGGGNAGNGGTAAGCGATTCATTTTTTTTAAGATNCCTCTTGCAATGGCAATAGTCGCTCCAGATTGTTCCATAGCAACACCAATTACTGTTCCAAATAGAATCAATAATCCTATTTTTTCTACTATACCTCCAAAACCTTTTTGGATTAATTTTAAAGATTCAATTGGAGGTAATCCCAGAAGAAATGCCAAAAGCAATGCAGCTGAAAATAAAACCAAAAACGGATGTAGTTTTGTTATTGAAGTCCCTAGGACAATCCAAAAAATAGTAAGAATGATACAAAATAAAGACAATATCATGGCTTGTTATTTTTTATTTGATAAAGTTCTTTTGTTATGGTTTGTTCTAAATTNATTTTTGCATTTTTCATTGCTTCATCGATGGAACTATCTGCAGGTGTACACTCAATAATTTTACACATATTAAACCCCTCAATTTTCTTGACTCTTGCTTTGCCGACAATAATAAGACATGGAATTCCTTTTTTTTGAGAAAGAGTAGCTACTTGGGCAGGCAATTTCCCAAAGAAACTTTGCTTATCAAAACTACCTTCTCCTGTGAGGATTAAGTCCATTTTGGTCATTTTTTCGCTGAGACCTATTTGCTCAGCTAAAATCTCAAAGCCGTTTTTTAAACTAGCATTTAAAAGTGCATACAAACCTGCACCAACACCACCAGCAGCACCTCCACACTTTAGTGCATTTATGTCTATACCAAATTCTTTTTTTACAACTTTGATGAATCTTCTTCCGCCTTTTTCAAGTAGTTCTACATCTTTATCAGACGCACCTTTTTGTTTTGCATAAATNTTAGCAGTACCGTTTTTGCCTGTAAGCGGGTTTTGAACATCGCAAGCTATAACCCATCTACACTGAATTGCCTTTTTCGATAAATTACTTAGGTCAATTTTTTTTAAACGGAATAGTTCGCCTCCACCTTCGGGGAGTTCTTTATCATTTTCATCAAGAAATCGTCCCCCTAAAGCCGATATAATCCCTGTGCCTAAATCTTGCGTAGCACTTCCTCCTATTCCTAAGTAAATAGTTTTACATCCAACACTTAAAGCATCTTTTATCATTTTTCCTGTTCCCAATGTCGATGTTTTTAAGGGCTNAAGTTCTGACTTTTTGAGTTGAGTAATACCTGCTGTTTGTGACAATTCTATCCAAACACTTTTTTCATTTTCGAATGAGAAATAAGGTGCTTTTATTGGTCTTTTTAGTGCATCATAAGTAGAACATTCCACAAAAGTTCCTTTTATATTTGAAGCTAAGACATTTAAAGCACCTTCTCCCCCATCTGAGAATGGTATCGATAAACAGTTACTGCTTGGAAACACTTTCTTAACGGTTNTTGCCATAACTTGAGCAACTTCCANGGCACTTAAACTACCTTTAAANGAGTCGGGAATAACGAGTATCTCCATTTGGATATTTANCCTAATTTAATAAATTGAAAAAAACCATGTGCTATNTTTTTGAAATAGCTTCGATAATTTGAAATGCATGAATTCTGGAATTTTCAATAAACCATTTATTGGTTTTGTATCCACCACAAACTACACCTGCTAAATAAACACCTTTAANATTACTTTCCATATTTTCAGTGTTATAAACAGGAGTTTTNAATTCGTCTTGATGAAATTCAACNCCAATTCGCTCTAACATTTCAAAGTTAGGCTCATATCCTGTCATGGCTAAAACAAAATCATTTTCTATATTATGATGACCATTTATATCTTTAAAATAAACTTCATTTGCTGAAATACGCTCTATTNTAGCTTCAAAATAGGCATTTATACTCCCTTCTTTAATTCGGTTTAAAATATCCGGTCTTACCCAGTATTTTACATTCTCACCAATTTCTTTTTCCCGAATGATCATTGTTACACTCTTAGCTCCTTTTCGATAAGTTTCAAGTGCAACATCTACTGCTGAATTTGCAGCACCTACCACAACCAAATCCATTCCAAAATANGGATGAGGTTCACTGTAATAGTGTTTTACTTTAGGCAGCTCCTCCCCAGGGACTTCAAGAAAATATGGGCGATCGTAAAATCCGGTAGCGATAATTAAATTTGAACAAGAGTATTTCCCTTTTTGTGTAGTNAATTTATAACACTCATCTTGTTTGTTTATATTATCAACCTCTTCGTATAAGTTTATATTTAATTTCCAATGAGAAGCAACTCTTCTATAATATTCTAATGCTTCAGAACGTGTGGGTTTGGCATTATGAGATATAAAAGGGATATTCCCGATTTCTAGTTTGTCAGAAGTGGAAAAAAAAGTCATCCCCATAGGGTAATGANATATCGAATTTACCAGTGTTCCTTTATCTATAATTAAATAATTTAACCCTCTTTTTTTTGCTTCAATTCCACATGCAAGTCCAATTGGACCTGCACCAATAATAATTACATCTAACATACTGTAAAGGTACAAATCTTGCACTAAATTTTATAAAATAACTTAAAACTATCAATTAATNTAAAATGATAATAATAAACTATATATTATTTTAAAATTATTATAATCTTTGAATTTAATGCATATAAAATAATAAAAAACTATTAATATTTAAATTATAATAATAAAAACCTTTGCCTAATGAATAAACATAAGATAGAAATAAATAGATACCAAAACATAACTGGGTTTCCAAACTCATAGGCAATAGTAAGTCCACTTANAAACCACCAAATGGGAAAAAAAAATACTCCCAAAACATACTTCATTGAACTTACGAATACAACATCATCAAATTTTGAAATTATTTTACGTGAAATCCATAGTGGAATAATGTTTGGAATACTTAAAATAGTTGCAATAAATATCATGATCCTACTTAACTTTCTTCTACTTGGAAGCTTAGAAAAGTTACTTTCTAACTCTTTTTTTAATGTGTGAAAGGGTAATTGTGTTGTTTTTCTATTGATTTTTTGTTTTTGTTTAGGATAGTATTCCGAATCATTTTCAATCCAAAGACATGCTTTCATTCTTTCTTCTAGCATATCTCTCAGTTTGTTTATGTTTTCTGCCTCAGTTAATTTATGATTTACAGCTTCTTTCACCAAAATAGGTTTACCAAAGACTAAATGTAAAGTACATCTGGGTTGTCTATGATGCCCATAATTTATTCCCGCAGGTAGCAAATATATTTTTTTATTAGGGTATTTCTGTTGTGCCTGAAANACAAGACGACTACTTCCTTTGGAGAGATTTTGAAGAAAATATTCATCGTGATGTCCTCCTTCAGAAAACATTAACATAAANTTTCCTTCACCTAAAATCTTGAAACATTTATCAAAGATTANATCATTTTTTTTAAGGTTNCTATAGCCATTTCTTATTCTATATATGGGAAGCATTTGAAAGGCATCTAAAAACCATTGAAAGGGNCCTCCAAATACATCACTTCTAGTAAGTGANGTGATTTTATTAGGCGTAAGAGATCCAATTAGCAGAGGGTCCAATAAAGCACTTTGGTGATTTGGAGAAAATAAGATTCCACCATCTTTGGGAATATTTTCTTGTCCATAAACATGAACATCTCTGAAATAAACATAATTGTAATAACGTAGGAGATTTTTAATAAGAAAATAAAAAATGGCTTTCAAAACAGCATTTAAAATCTGTTTAAATGTAGAGGATATGAATCATTTAACCTAATCATTTTTGATTCTAAAAATTTGAACCTTTTTTTGAAAATATTCTTGATTTTTGCCCCAAAAANATGGAGAAACACCTAAGTCTTAATAATAAATTAAATTCCATNATAAAAATATACTANCTTAGTCGNATTATTATCAGTATTNAACGNNCNNTTTTTTACTGAATTTATAATNNANTTGNGTTTATACTTAACTGAAAACAAAAAATATGAAAACAAAAAACAAATTATTTAAAGGTTTGTTAACCATGCTTATCTTGTCTGCAAATCTTATACTAGCTCAAACGACTATTACAGGAAAAGTCGTTGATTCTGAAAACCAAGAAGCTATTCCTGGAGCAAATGTTATTGTTGTTGGCTCAAATACNGGAGCTGTNGCNGATTTTGATGGTAATTTTATTTTAAATACNTCTGNNGANTTACCNTTAACAATTGAAGTAAGTTATATAGGTTATGGATCACAAACAGTTGAAGTGACTTCTGCAGACCAATCTATTTCAGTTGAATTATCTTTTGGGCAAAATTTAAATGAGGTAGTAATTTCTGCATCTAGAAGAGTAGAAAAAGCTCTGGATGCTCCAGCTTCAATTACTATTTTATCAGGAGCTGAATTAACAAACAACGCAAATGTTACAGACCCGGTTAGAAATTTAATTAATGTACCTGGTCTTCAATTCCAACAGCAGGCTGCTAATACAATTAACTTTGAAATGAGAGCTGGTACTGGAGTATTTGGGACAAGTGTTTTCCCTATACTAGATTACAGATTTCTTAATTCACCAGCATCAGGGTCTTTTTTTAANGCCCAGTCTGGTTTGTCCAATTTGGATTTAGATAGAGTTGAAATTGTAAGAGGAGCTGCTTCTGCACTTTACGGATTTGGTGTAGAGTCTGGTGTAGTCCACTTTTTTTCTAAAAAAGCAATAGATAGTCCTGGGACCTCTATTGAACTTATAGGTGGAAATTTAAATTCTTTGTCTGGTGCAATTAGACATGCTTATGCAAATAAAAATAAAACTTTCGGATTTAAAATTAACGCTCAATATAAAAGAGGAGACGAATTTCAACTCGATCCAATTCTTGACGGGGACTTTAATGATCAAATTAATACAAGCACTGCTAACGGGATATCACAGCCTGTCGTAGTAAATGGAAGAATTGATCCTAGTCAACAAGGAACTCAAGTTTTAACAAGAGATGAGCTCGATACCGATGGTGACGGTAACGCATACTTAAGTGAATATGAAACATCAACTGTTAATGCAAGTTTTGAATTTAGACCAAACGANAATACAGAAGCTGTTGTTGCAGGAGGTTGGAATAGAGGGAATTTTCTTGTAAATCAATCTCAGGGCCCAGGAGTAGGTGCTGGAAATGATTATTGGGCTCAAGCAAGAATTAATTCAGGAGGATTTTTTGGCCAATTATCATATAACGCAAATGATGGAGGGGATGATACAGATCCTTTTTATTTATATCTAACAGCACAAAGAATTTTCACCAAGAGATCTGCTTTGGAAGGACAATTTCAATANAATTTTGAGACAAAAAACTTTTTGGATTCAAACTTTACANTTGGAATTGATTACAGAAATATTGATTTAATAACAAATAATACCCTTATTGGTCAGAATGAAGGAAATGTTGATTACGTACTTTANGGATATTATGGACAAGGCACTTCNCGTTTTAGTGATAAATTAGATCTCACATATGCTTTACGATATGATAAACTTAGTTATTTAGATAAGGGAAAAATAGCACCTAGGATTGCTTTAGTATTNAAACCCANTGAAAAGAANAGTTTCAGANTATCCTATAACCAGGCCACCTTTGGACCAAATACATTACTAACNTATCTTGACTTCCCAGTTCAAATTCTTGCTCCAGGAGTCTTAGATGTTTGGCTTTCAGGNCAANTNTCTCCTCAAAATTTTGATCCTAATGCACCTATTGAAATTGTTGGTGGAGGNGGNGCAACACTTCCTGCTGATACAACAGAATGGCCTCTTGCAGTNCCATATGGAGCTGTTGCAGGATTGACTTTACCATCATTATANGAAGGAGTAGCAGCTAGNCCATCNTATGCGCCATTGTTACCCTTGATNCAAAACTTTTTTAGNACCTATNTTCCTGGTGGAACTTCAGGTTCAATTCAAGGATATAATGTTTATGATGGAAGCCCATTACCTACTGCANTTGATACNCCCTCATCTGTTTTAGGNACAACAGCCTCATGGGAACTNGGCTATAAAGGTCTTTTAGGAGATAAATTTGCTCTTACTGTAGATATTTACTCATATTCNAGNACAGGAGCTGCACTTAATACTGCCATAGGCCCAACATTTAGATTAAGTGGAGCCGAAGGAATTCCTGGTGATCTTGGNGCACAAGTAGCTTCNGATTTTGCTTCAGATCCTGTAATAAGCGCCGCTATTANNCAGGCTGTTACAGCAGGAGTAAATGCACAAGTTCAAGCAGGAGTAGAGGCACAATATGCAGCAGGCGGAATTCCAGAATCTATATGGGCAACNGGAGCACCTGCTGGGGCACTTTTTCCTGGTTCACCAGCTGTAGCTCCTGTATCCGCAGCNGTTGCTGCTACAGCAGCTCCTTTAATAGCACCGGCAATTGCCGCTGCTAACNAAGAGGTTGCAGGACTTGTAGGAGGGGCATTCACACAAGCAGGGCAAGTATATACAGGTCTNATAAATACAGCAGCCGTTGGAGCAATTGAATCTCAAAGAGTCCCTCAAAATGATGGAATAACCCANATTTCTGCTGGATATAGAATTTTTGANGATATAACAAGAACACATTGGGGGAGTGATGTTTCAATGGAGTATTTTGCAACNGACAAGTTAACTTTTTGGGGTAANGCATCATGGCTTAGTCAAAACGAATGGACTCCAGGTGAACCAGATGATGATGGATTACCATTTCAACTATTCTTGAATGCACCTTTNTTTAAATATAGATTGGGGGGTACTTTTACAGATAAAAATGGTTTTCAAGCCTCACTTGCTTTTCAACATGATGATGAATTTAATTCAAATCAGGGATTTTATGCAGGAACNGTTCAGGCAAAAAATTTAGTAGATGCTAGTATAGGCTATAGATTATCTAATGGAGTCAAATTGGATCTTTCCGCAACAAATTTATTTAATCAACAATTTAGAACTTTTCCAAGAATGCCAGTTATTGGCAGAAGAGTGAACCTTAGAGCTACTCTTAATCTCTAGTAGATAATTAATTAGTTTTATAAAAAAGGCAGCTTTACAGCTGCCTTTTTTATTTAAANTTTTTANTAAAAAAAAACTTGGTTATATNCTTTTATAATGTAACTCCCTTATATTTGCANCTNAAACTNGTNTTCACTNTAAGTANATANATAATGGCTAAAAGTATTGGTAAAGTNTCTCAAATTATTGGTCCTGTTGTAGATGTTGAATTTANTGGTGAGGNAAANCCACTTCCTAATATTTACGATGCTTTAGAAATTGAAAATTCTGATGGAACAAAACTAATNCTTGANGTACAATCCCATATTGGCGAAGAAACTGTAAGAACTATATCGATGGATTCTACAGACGGACTAAGTAGGGGAACTGATGTCAAATCCACAGGGAGTCCAATACAAATGCCAATTGGAGAAAATGTGTATGGGCGTCTTTTTAACGTTATTGGAGATACAATTGATGGTATGGATAATCTACCTAAAGACAATGATAACGGTTTGCCTATACACAGAGAAGCTCCTGCATTTGAAGAACTTTCTACTTCAACAGAGGTACTCTTTACTGGGATTAAAGTAATTGATCTGATTGAACCTTATGCAAAAGGAGGTAAGATAGGATTATTTGGCGGTGCTGGAGTTGGAAAAACAGTTCTAATCCAGGAACTTATTAATAACATTGCTAAAGGACATGGTGGACTTTCGGTATTTGCAGGAGTAGGAGAACGAACTCGTGAGGGAAATGATTTACTTCGTGAGATGTTAGAATCTGGAATTATCAAATATGGAGACGATTTTATGCATTCCATGGAGGAAGGTGGATGGGATTTGAAAAAAGTGGATACAAAAGCCATGAAAGAATCCAAAGCAACATTTGTTTTTGGTCAGATGAATGAACCTCCAGGAGCACGAGCTCGTGTAGCCCTGTCAGGTCTGACTATTGCAGAATATTTCCGTGATGGAGCTGGAGACGGACAGGGTAAAGACGTACTTTTCTTTGTAGATAATATTTTTCGATTTACTCAAGCAGGATCTGAAGTTTCAGCCCTTTTGGGTCGTATGCCCTCAGCAGTAGGATATCAGCCAACTCTAGCTACAGAAATGGGTGCAATGCAAGAGCGCATTACTTCTACTAAAAAAGGTTCTATTACATCAGTTCAAGCAGTTTATGTNCCAGCGGATGACTTGACTGACCCNGCACCAGCAACAACTTTTGCTCACTTAGATGCTACTACAGTTCTATCACGTAAAATTGCAGAACTTGGGATATATCCTGCTGTTGACCCCCTAGACTCAACTTCGAGGATTTTAACACCAGAGATTCTTGGTGATGAGCATTACAATTGTGCACAGCGTGTTAAAGAACTTCTNCAACGGTATAAAGAATTACAGGACATCATTGCTATTTTNGGGATGGATGAACTTTCCGAAGAAGATAAATTAGCCGTTTCTAGAGCAAGAAGGGTTCAGAGGTTCTTGTCTCAACCCTTTCATGTAGCAGAACAGTTTACAGGAATACCAGGAGTATTAGTTGATATAAAGGAAACCATAAAAGGCTTTAANATGATTATGGACGGCGAGTTAGATCACCTCCCCGAGGCCGCTTTCAATTTAAAGGGGACGATAGAAGAAGCAATTGAAACCGGGGAAAGAATGTTAGCAGAAGTATAGATTATGAAACTTGAAATTGTTTCTCCAGAAGCACAACTTTTTAGTGGTGAAGTNTCGAGCGTAACCGTTCCAGGAGCATTAGGTTCTTTTCAGATTTTAAACAATCACGCTCCCATTGTTTCTACTTTGATCCAAGGGCGTATTAAAATTCAAGGAAAAATAACTTTAGACGAAGTCAACAAATCCAAATTCACCCAAGAGGGTCACAATACCTACCTTGATATTCAGTCTGGTGTAATTGAAATGAATGACAATAAAGTTATTCTTTTAACTGATTGAGTGAGTTTAATCACTTTAATATTTAAGGATGAATTTTTTCACCCTTTTTCTAGGTAATTCTCCCTAAAATACACGAACTGATTTAATTTCTATTAAATAGGCTATCAACAAAATTTTAGTTTTCTTGCATGGCTTCGTAAATCTTTTCTAGTTCCCAGCCCCTATAGACCATATAGCTTATTATTTTTTTCTTTTGTACAGAAGGGATATTTTCATATACCTCTTTTTTTCGTTTTTCAAATAACGCCCAAAAAGTAGTGTTGTAGTCTAAATCTGGAATTTCTTCTAAGCCTTTTTTGATATTATAATCGGAAAGATCACGAGCTTTAAGTTCTCTTCGAATTCGAATCTTTCCCCATTTTTTTATTCTAAATTTACCACGCGCATAACTTTGAGCAAATCTGGTTTCATTAAGGTAATTGTCTTCAACCAATTTGGAAACTATGGTATCAATTGAAATAGGAATCATCCCTAATTCCTGAAGTTTTTTTACTACTTCCTTATGGCAACGCTCTTGGTAGGCACAATAATGTTCCATTTTTTTTTGTGCCTCTAAAAGAGTTAAGATTTTTTTTTTCATTGATTCCAAGTTAAAATATTAAATTCAAAGAGTTATTAAACGATTTAATATTTAAGCAATAAAATTTTAATCAAAAAAACCACCCGATCAAGTGATGGGTGGTTTATGAATATTAAGTGCGAAGTCTTTTTCTGTTTGAATTTAAGAAATNGAACTCCAAATATTGATAAGCGTGGCGTGGAACAATTCGAATCCACTTTTTGTATTCTAAATACCATTTTAAACGTTGGGATGGAGTCCCGTTTAAAAGGTAGGCTGAAACAAAAGGATGAACATGTAAAAATATTTTTTCCTTTTGATTTCTTTTATTCTTAGTAATATTACTAAGCTCTGCGTTGATTTTGTCAATTAATATGATAGGAGCTTCTACTTCCCCATTGACATTGGGATTGGGCTCTTTTGTTTTGATATTCATTTCAGGTCGAACGCGTTGGCGTGTAATCTGGATGAGTCCAAAACGACTCGGAGGCAGAATTTTATGTTTAGTTCTGTCCGAACTCATTTCATCACGAAAATGATCAAATAGTTTTTTTCGATTAGCATTTGAATTTAAATCAATAAAATCAACCACAATGATGCCTCCCATGTCACGCAACCTTAGCTGTCTGGCAATCTCTGTTGCAGCAATCATATTGACTTCCATAGCGGTATCCTCTTGGCTTTTTGATTTATTAGAGCGATTGCCACTATTTACGTCAATCACATGCAATGCTTCAGTATGTTCGATCACCAAATATGCTCCTTTTTGCATTGAAACTGTTTTTCCAAAAGCAGATTTAATTTGCCTTTCAATTCCAAATTTCTCAAAAATTGGAAGGTGGTCCTCATACAATTTTACAATTGATTTTTTTTCTGGCGCAATAGTTTCTATATAATCTTTGATTTCAGATTTCATTGCTGCATCATCTACGTGAATGCCGGTGAAATTATCGTCAAATATATCGCGTAAGATACTTGAAGAGCGGTTAATTTCGCTTAAAACTTTAGTTGGATAAATATCTATTTGCTTAAGTTTTGCAGATAAATTTTTCCAGCGAGTTAGCAATTGTTCAATATCTGCATCAAGTGCAGCTACTTTTTGCCCTTTGGCTACGGTTCTAATAATTAAACCGAAACCTTTAGGTCGGATACTTTGAACCAACTTTTTAAGTCGATTTTTTTCCGAACGATCTTCAATTTTCTGTGAAATAGAAACCCTATCTGAAAAAGGCATCAGAACCATAAATCTTCCTGCCAAAGAAATCTCTGAACTTAAACGAGGTCCTTTAGAAGAAATCGGTTCTTTTACAACTTGAACTAAGATTTTTTGTTTTGAAGAAATAATTTCTCCAGTATTTCCATCTTTTTCAATGTCTTTTTCGTATCGAAATTGTTTTAAAAAATAATCTTTGTTTTTACCTGTGCTTACCTGTTTAATATATTTAATTAGTGAAGGAAATTTAGGCCCGAGGTCGTGGTAGTGTAAAAAACCATCCTTTTCATNTCCAACATTTACAAATNCGGCATTCAANCCAGGCATTNCTTTTCTTACTTTGCCGACAAATATGTCGCCAACAGAAAANTTATTATCNTCAACTTCTTTATTCAGCTCAATTAATTTTCCATCCTTGAGCAGTGCAAAATCAACAGCAGAGGAATGCGAACGTATAATTAATTCTTTATTCACTCTGAATTATTTTGTGCAACTACAATTAAACTTGCAGTGGCGGATTAAACAATATTTTTCAGGATTTTTCCTGTGGTAGGATCCAAGCTTTTTGAAAGCTACCATTTCAATGAACTTTTGGTAAATTTTTTAAGTGTTTTGCCGCACACTATTTTTTCNTATGACGATTTGCTCTCCTACGCTTTTTTCGTTTATGAGTCGCCACCTTGTGTCTTTTTCGTTTTTTTCCACTAGGCATATATTATTTGGTGTTAGAAGGTTATAAATTATTTTGAAACAGGAACTTTTGATTTAACCCCTTGTACAAAAATTTTGGCAGGTTTGAAAGATGGTATATTGTGGGAAGGGATCTTGATTGCAACATTTTCTGAAATATTACGGCCTGTTTTTTCAGCCCGAGTTTTAATTACGAAACTTCCAAAACCTCTTAAATACACATTTTCTCCTTTTTCAAGAGAAACTTTTACTTCTTTCATAAATTTTTCAACAGTTGCTTGAACGTCAGCTCGGTCAATTCCTAGCTGGTCAGAAATGTTTGAAACAATGTCAGCTTTTGTCATAATGTTTTATTTGTTGTCAAAAAATGAGGCTCGCAAATATATAAATTTTAATTATAAAATGCTCTGTACAAAGTTTTTATATTCTTTTTCTTTCTCTACTTTTAGCATTTTAAATTTATATGTAAAAATTTGTCTTTGATTCAAAAACTTCTTCTTTGGTACAATGAAAATAAACGCTCATTTTTATGGAGGGAGTCCCAAGANCCATATAAAGTTTGGCTTTCAGAGATAATTTTACAACAAACTAGAACTGAACAGGGGCTTCCTTACTTTAAACGGTTTCTAAACGCTTATCCTAGACTTGGGGACTTAGCGTTAGCTAGTGAGGATGAAGTTCTAAAATTGTGGCAAGGGTTAGGTTATTATTCAAGAGCAAGAAACCTCCACTTTACGGCTAAATTTATTCACAATAAACTTGGGGGAATTTTTCCTAATACTTTTGAATCACTAATTGAATTAAAAGGTGTGGGNGATTATACTGCAAGTGCAATAGCTTCTATTTGTTTTGGAATACCCCAGGCCGTTGTAGATGGGAATGTATACCGCTTTTTATCTAGATATTTTGGAATAGAAACCCCTATTAATTCGACTAGTGCCCATAAAATTTTTAAGAAAAAGGCAATGAGTTTGATAGGGGACAGTCATCCTGGGACTTTTAATCAAGCTATGATGGAATTTGGATCACTTCATTGTACTCCTAAAAAACCTAAATGCTCGACTTGTCCTTTTTCTAAAAATTGCGTAGCATTAAATCAAAATAAAATATCATGCCTTCCAGTTAAAACTTCCCGAACAAAAATAAAGAAACGTTATTTTAATTACATGGTTGTTTCTGATCATCAGGATTATTATATTTTTGAAAAAAGATTAAATAAAGGTATTTGGCAAAATTTGTATCAGTTCCCATTATTGGAGTCGACAAAAGTCCTAAAATCAGAAAAAAAACTCGTTGCTCATCCTAACTTTCCTAAAAAATTTAATACAATCAGTAAAACCATTAAATTATTGAATTCGTCACCAGTTATTCACAAGCTAAGCCATCAAATTTTGGAAGTTAATTTTTGGCAAATTAAAACAAAAATGAAATTAAATAATTCTGTTTCAAAAGAGTCTATTTATAAATTTCCTGTACCAGTTGTAATCGATGATTTTTTAAAAAANTTCTTTTGAATTATCTATATTGATTTTGTAAATTTACTACTACATCAAATTNAAAATCTTTTAAACCATGAGCGGTACACTNAACAAGGTAATGTTAATAGGTCATCTAGGAGATGATGTGAAAATGCATTATTTTGATGGTGGTGGATCGATAGGTCGTTTTCCTCTAGCAACAAATGAATCTTATCTAAACAAAAGTACTGGAGAAAAGATTAACAATACTGAATGGCATAATATTGTTGTACGTAATAAAGCAGCAGAAATTTGCGAAAAATATCTTAGTAAAGGAGATAAAATTTATATTGAAGGAAGAATAAAGACTAGGAAATGGACAGGAGAAGATGGAAATGATCGTTATTCAACCGAGATTAATGTAAATGAATTTACTTTTCTTAGCACAAAAAAAGAGGATTCGTCTGGATCAGAATCATCAAATTCTTCTTCTGAAAACTTAGATGTTCCTAAAACAGGGATAGATGATTTACCATTTTAAAAGTTTGTTTTATTGGATCCAGACCCTTTGCCTATAATAAGTACTTTAATTTTAACCTCTAATTTATTGTTGATTCAATGGTTAGTAGTTATTGTCTTGTTGATTTGTTCAGCACTTATCTCAGGAACTGAAGTTTCTTTTTTTTCATTACAGCTTAAATCATTAGAGGAAGAAGAAGAGAGCTCATCTGANNTGTCTTTATTACGAGTGATTACTCTATTAAAGAGACCCAAACGGCTATTAGCCACAATCTTGGTAGCTAATAATTTCATTAATATCGCAATAGTAATTGTTTTCACTTCCATAAGTAATTCCTTTTTAGGAGCTATTGAAAANCCTGTATTTGCCCTTTTTATTGAAGTAGGTATCATCACTTCGTTAATTTTAATTTTTGGGGAAATATTACCCAAAGTTTATGCCAATAGGAATGCCCTTATCTTTTCAAAAAGAATGGCACTTTTCATATCAATATTGGATCGATATATTTTATTTTGGATAACTTATCCAATGAGTCAAACCACTAGTTTTCTTGAAAAGAATTTAGGAGATCAAAAAAATCAGTTTTCCGTGGATAAACTTTCCCAAGCCCTTGAGCTTACTGCAGACAACGAAACGACTTTAGATGAACAAAGAATTCTTGAAGGGATTGTGAACTTTGGCAATACAGACACTCGTGAAGTGATGTGCCCAAGAATGGATATGTTTGCTATCTCTTTCGAATCTTCTTTAAATGAAATTATTCCTTCTATACTTGAACAAGGNTATTCTAGAATTCCAGTTTTCCATGATAAAATGGACAACATTAAAGGGATTTTATACATAAAAGACCTGCTACCAAATCTTGAAAATCCTAATTTTGTTTGGCANGATATCTTAAAGACACCAATNTATGTGCCAGAAAATAAAAAACTGGATGATTTACTTAAAGAATTTCAACAAAAGAAGATTCATTTAGCAATTGTTGTTGACGAATATGGAGGTACTTCTGGACTAATTACTTTGGAAGATATAATGGAAGAGATTGTTGGAGATATAAGTGATGAATTTGATGAAGATGACCTGAATTACACNAAGTTAGATGATATCACATTTATATTTGAAGCNAAAATTAGTTTAAAAGATTTTTTTAAAGCTATTAATTTGCAGGAAATCGAGGTTTTTGAATCTATAAAAGGAGATTCGGAAACACTAGCTGGATTACTTTTAGAAATAGCAAAAAAATTTCCTAAAAAGGGGCAAAAAATTAGGTTTAAAAATTATGTGTTTATTGTTGAGGAGTTAGATCAAATGCGTATCAAACAAGTAAGAGTTGAAATTCCTAAAAAATAATTTTTCATGATCAACCGAATTATATTAGTGAGTTTAAATATATTTTTGAGTTGTAATTCTGATTTAATTCCAAAACCCTGGGGATATTTGCGTTTGGATTATCCAGAACCGAAATATCAAAGTTTTCATGAAATCCCTAACTTTTCATTCGAATATAATGGTTATGCACANGTATCAAAAACTACTAATCAATTCAATTACAAAGTAGTTTATCAAGACATGAAAGCGACTATATATCTTAATTATAATTCAGTGAAAAAAAACTTAGATTCATTATTGAACGATGCTTATAAACTTCCTTATAAACATATTTCNAAAGCTGAATCTATCCCGGAAAAAGTTTTTATAAATCCTGTTAATAAAGTTTACGGAACACTTTTTTCAGTTATTGGCAATGCCGCATCTCAACACCAATTTTTCTTAACAGATAGTACTAAACACTTTTTGATTGGGTCGGTTTATTTTTACGCTAAACCTAATTATGATTCTATTTTACCAGCTGTGAAATATATAGAAAATGATCTTATTCACATGATAGAATCNTTGAATTGGAAGTAGATTACTTTTTAAATAATTTATTTGTCTTTTCAATGTTAGTTACATTGTAGGAATTATTTACATATTTTTCTATTTCAGTCAAACTTTCAAGTCTAATATTCTCAGAATTGTACACTATCCAAGCTGTATTTAACTTAAAATCCACAGTTGCAGAAATGACTTCTGAAGTTTGGTTAAGTTTTTTTGAATACTCGAAGCACATCCTGTAACACACACCATTCCATTTAAACTAATTTTAGCATATTTTTCTTAAACCATATTCGATAATTTATTTGAGGATTTTTTTGAAGCATTAAAGGGCGCAATTTTATGTTGTGGCGTTGGCTTACAATTAAAAAATAAATGAAGGGAAAGAAAAAAACTTAAAAGAGTTAATGATCTCATGGGGTTTTCAAAAAATATCAATATAAGTTTAATAGGCTTTCTAAAAAAGTGCAAATTTGCATAACATGTCAATTACTTTAAAAAAGTGGGTTTATCTTATTACCCTTTCTATTATTTGGGGGAGTTCTTATATCTTAATTAAAAAAGGGTTAGTTGGTTTATCGCCCCTTCAGTTAGGATCAATAAGAATTATATGGACAACTCTAATGCTTTCAGTTTTTGGGCTAAAGCATTTGAAAAAAATTCCTTATGAAGCCTGGAAATGGATTATTATTACAGGTTTTTTTGGAACATTTTTTCCCAACTATTTGTTTGCATTTGCTGAAACAGAAATTGATAGTTCATTAGCTGCNGTCCTTAATGGTATGACCCCATTATTTACNTTAATATTGAGTTTAGTTTTATTTAATTCAAAATTTAGATGGNTAAAAATNCTTGGGGTNNTTGTTGGTTTTATGGGTACTCTAGTTCTTGTATCAAATGAATTNTCAATTCANGTAGGAAATAAAAGTTGGTATTCTTTTCTTGTAATTGCTGCAACATTATGTTATTCNATAAATGTNAATCTTATTAAATATAAACTTGATGGAATACCTNCTTTAGCAATTGCATTTGGAAATTTTCTTTCAATTCTTATACCAGCTTTAGTCATCCTATTTGTTGTTGATTTTCCATGGTCAGAAATTACAGTTTCTTCTGACTTACAAACTTCTCTGATTTATATATTTATTTTATCACTTTTTGGGACGGCAATAGCTAAAGTAATGTTCAACGAATTGGTTTCTATATCTACACCAGTTTTTTCTATTTCCATCACCTATTTTCTTCCTATAGTTGCAATAGGGTGGGGAATTTTGGACGATGAACATTTCTCTTTAATTCAATGGATTGGCTGTGCCTTAATTCTTTTTGGGGTTTATTTAATTACTGATAAGAGCAAAAAAAAATAGGATACTTTTATTGAAAGGTAAAAATNAACTTNAGCGNAATATTTGAAATATCTAATGTTAGGATTAGGATTCCTAAATTAATACATTTGAAAATATTTTTATATTAATCAGTATTTAATTACAGGAATTAAAAAGCATGAAAATTCATTTATTTACAATCTTATTTTTCAGTCTGTTTTATATACACGGACAGGTTTATACTTTTCAGAGTAAAGAAAATGGAAAAACAGTTACACATCGAATACTGATTGACAATTCCTATCTAGTAGAGACTCAATTCTTAAGTAACCCCGCTCAATTTATATTAACTCGTGGGGGATTTTATAATAAAGAAGGAAAAGAAATTTCAATTAATTTTGAATTCAATTCTAATTTTGAAAAAGATAGCCTTAAAAATTTAAAAATAAATTGGTCAAAAGANTGGGAAAAAGTTTCTAAAAAACCTGAAGATTTAGATGGAAAATGGCTTATGGCAGGAAGAGTGACTGATCAAGGTGAACGAAGAAGGGATACTTCGAGACCCAGAAAGACAATGAAATTTTTATTGAATGGATATTTTCAATGGACAGCATTTAACACAGAAACATTTCAATTTTTTGGATCAGGTGGGGGATTCTATACTACAGAAAATGGTAAATATACCGAACATATTCAATATTTTTCAAGAGACAATAGTCGCGTTGGAGCTGTCTTACCATTTAATTACTCTTTAAAAGGCTCCGATTGGCATCATCAAGGATATAGTAGTAAAGGAGATCCTATGCACGAAATTTGGAGTATGAGGGTTCAATAGTTTTGGTCTTTAAATGAATTCCTTTTATTAAACTTAAAAAAATTAATGATTGATTTAACCTCACTTATTTCTTTACTTCAACTAGAAAAAAAAGACACTCATCACTTTTTAGGTCAAAATTATAAGACTGCATGGGGACGTGTTTTTGGAGGGCAAGTTTTAGGCCAATCACTTCATGCTGCATATCAAACTGTTCCAAATGATAGANTAGCACATTCAATGCATGGCTATTTTATTCTTGGAGGAGANATTAACATACCCATTGACTTTCATGTTGATGCAATACGCAATGGAAGAAGTTTTACAACCCGAAGGGTAGTAGCCTATCAAGATGGGAAAGCAATTTTTAACATGGCAGCTTCTTTTCACTTAAATGAAAAAGGGGCAGACCATCAAATTACTATGCCTAATGTATTGACCCCAGAAATATTACTAACTGATATCCAACAAGCAGAATCTCTTAAGGAAAATGATCCTGAACGGTATCAGCATTTGATGATGGCTCACCCCCAAGTTTTTGAGTTTCGACCCGTTGGTAAAGCAATTTATCTTGAAACAGAAAATAAGCCACCTCAATCTCATATATGGTTTAAAACCAAAGAAAAAATCAGGGCAAACACTCCCTTAAAGCACCAGTTACTTGCTTTTGCATCAGATTATAGTCTATTGTTGTCTGCAACATTACCTCATAGAAAAGATTTTAAAACCCAAAAAATCTATTATGCAAGTCTAGATCACGCCCTTTGGTTTCATCGTGACTTTGAAATTGACGATTGGTTACTTTATTCAATTGAAAGTCCAAGCGCTTCGAATGCAAGAGGATATGCGAGGGGCAGTATTTTTGATCGATCTGGGAAGATGATTGCCTCGGTATCACAAGAAGGATTAATGAGAAAATTTAAATAAAATCATGACAAAATTTTTTGTAACTAGTTCAATATTATTTCTTTTTTTCATTCAGCTAGTCTCAGCTCAAGAATATAACAAAGTTGAGGGAGTTTGGAAAGCTTTATTTTTAGACATACCCTTATCAAATAAATTTGTTTTACGATCTGAGTTCCACTCAAGAACAATTGATTATTTTAATATTTGGGATCAACAAATTTTTAGACCACAAATAACATATTCAGATTCTACTAAAATAAAATGGACTATTGGATATAGTTATTTAAGGAATTTTGACGCGGATATTAATGCTGATCCAAGGGTAAGAAATGAACATAATATNTGGGAACAGATTTCTTATCAAGTTCCACTAAAAAAAGGATCTTTCTCAACTTGGTTTCGTCTAGAGCATCGTTTTCAAGAAGAACTTCCATTACAGAAAAATCTTTCAGAAAGAAGTTTCGATTTGTCTAGCAGGATTAGAGTTCGTTTAACATATGAAAGGCCAATTTCAAAACCGGATAGTAAATTGCCTATAAATTTTGTTTTTTACGATGAAATTTTTACCGTATTGAATCGTTCGGGGATTCCCTATAAATTTAATCAAAACTGGACTTTTCTAGGGTTCAAATTTAAACTTAACGACAAGGCTATTATAAATACTGGTTTTCAGAAAAATACGATTTTGAAATCTACTGATCTGTTTTTGAAAAATAGATTTTGGAACACTATTCTATTTTATAAGATTTAATAAGTTGACATATTTTTTTGTCAACAAGACTTTTTTTCAGTTTTAAAATCGTAGTTTCCTGCAAAAAAGGATAATGGTTTTCAATGAAAACANGTTAGTATTAGCTTCCATACTTTTTAGTATAAATTCAATCTTTGCTCAAAACAGTTTTTTTAAAGCTGAAGAAGGAATGCTTTGGTTAAGTACTGATTTGCACATTCACACTGTTTTTTCTGATGGTGAGGTATGGCCAAGTATTCGAGTTAAAGAAGCTCAAAGAGAAGGGTTAGATTTAATTGCCATAACCGATCATTTAGAATATCAACCTCACGCTGAGGATATTCCTCACCCAGATAGAAACCGATCTTTTAAGATAGCTTCACAAATGTTAGAACAAAATGATGTATTTAAGGTAATTAATGGATCTGAAATTACTCGGGAGATGCCTCCNGGTCATATTAACGCTGTTTTTATAAAAGATGCTAATAAATTACTGCACTCGGATTCTTTGACAGGGATTGAACAAGCCAATAAACAAGAAGCTTTTGTTTTTTGGAACCACCCTAATTGGGATGNACAACGNAGGGATGGAATTGCTCGATTAGANCCATTTCATGAATATTTAATTTCTAACAAACTATTACACGGTATTGAAGTGGTCAATGAAACAACATTTTCTGAAGAGGCACTTCAAATAGCTCTGGATAATAATCTAACTATTTTAGGCACTTCAGATATTCATGGNCTTACAGATTGGGAACACCAAATAGCAGAAGGAGGCCATCGCCCGATGACACTTGTATTGGTATCTAAAAGAACCCCAGAAGCAATAAAAGAAGCACTTTTTGAGGGGGAAACAGTAGTTTGGTTTAACGATTTAATAATTGGGAAGGAGGAATCAATAGAAAAAATTATAAAAGATAATATTCAGTTTGGACCTTTAAAATATCTTAAAAGCAAAACCATACTTAATGTNNATGTAAAAAATGAAAGNAGTGTAGCGTTCCAAATGGAATATATAGGTAATTTTAGTTTTCACAAGAGGACAACTTTTTTCACTATCCCACCTAAAAGCCAGATTTCTCTCCAAGTTAAAACTAGAACAAAGAAAAAAACAGTCAATTTACCTTTTAGAATATTGAATGCTGTTATTGGTCCCAAAGAATATCTCGAGTATGAATTTTTAGTAAAATAAAAAGGAAATCTTTATTTTTATATGAAATGATTTATAAATTATGATTAAAGACAGTAATTGGAGACCACTTCCTAACTTTCTTACAATANGNCAAAGTTCAATTGAAGGCTTGGGACTATTTGCAACAAAAAATATAAAAGAAGGGACTGATCTTGGTATTACACATGTTTATGATTCACGCTTCCATGATAATTACTTGCGCCTTGCATTGGGCGCTTTTGTAAATCATCATGAAATACCTAATTGTAAGGCTGTTTTTGGTAAAGAAGATGAAAAATTTGGAAAAGTAAAACACATAAGAATTGTCGCCCTGAAAGATATTAAAAAAGGAGATGAACTTACAGTTAAGTACATTATCAATAAATTGGATAACCCCAATTGGGAATATGAATATGAAATTTCTCAATAATTGATGCTAAATAATTTCCTCAATTAGAAGAAAATAANGAGATAAAAGGTTTTAATANACTTATTCCTCAAAAATTTTATTACNATTTATCACCCAATATGATGATTTTTTTAAAAATTTTAATATTAGGTTTTATAGTTGTTTAAGTTTTCGTATTTTTATTTAATCAATTCTTTATTGATGAATTGGTTTATGGTTATGGCCTTTGGGAATATCTCCTGAAGGCTTTTTTTATAAAATACTTTTAGGTTACTTTAGGCTTGTCTTGATTAAACTTAAAATACGATTTAGATTCAATAATGTAATGAAGTTGATTGATAACCCACCATAGATCTTCAAAGCTTATGTATAGTGGATTGATACCCAAACGAATAAAGTTTGGAGGCCTAAAATCTGGGATTATCTTTGGGNTGNTTTTGTTACCTTTTTGAAGTGCTTGACAAATCTGCCAAGCATTTGGATGTGATATAGAAATATGCGATCCTCTTCTTGAAATATTTTCTGGACTCTGTAATTTAAATCCAAAAGAACTCATCTGATCCTTTATTGCCATTATGATAATTTCAGATTGTTTAATGCTTTTATTACGAATATTTAAAATACCTGCCTTTAGTGTTAAATCAATTCCAGATTCTACAGCCTGCATTGAAAGTATCGGCGGAGTTCCATTTTTAAAGTGGTTCAAATTTTCTGCNGCTTTATATTGAGGATTAAAATCAAAGGGTTTTTTATGTCCAAACCACCCTTGAATAGGGTTTTCAAGAANTGAATGTAACCCACTTTCAATGTANAAGAAAGAAGGAGATCCTGGACCGCCATTCATATATTTATAGGTACAACCNACTGCAATTTTTGTTTNACTTTCTTTAAAATCAATTGGAACAGAACCTACCCCGTGACTTAAGTCCCAAACAATTATACTNTNATGNTTAATAGCATATTGATTGAGGACCTTCATTGGATAATAATAACAACTTTTATATGTTACTAAACTCAAACATATAATNCCAGGATTTTTTTTAATGTTTTCTTTGAGTAAATCTATATCCGCCTCTATTTCATTATCATACTTAATATAGTTGATTTTTAATCTTGGGAATTGTTTTTTAAGACCTTCTATAACATACAAATCTGTTGGGAAATTTAAATTATCNGTGATTATATTATCCNGATAATTACCCGATTGAATTAACGCAAGTANAATNTGATAAAGTCGNACTGTGGTTGATTCTCCAAAAACAATTTCTTCAGCACTTGAATTAAGCAGTTTTGCATATTTTTCAGACAAACGATTTGGAAGCTCCAACCAGCTTTCATTCCAACTTCTGATGAGTTTACCGCCCCATTGATTATTTATTGTTTTACCTAAAATCTCAGGGATGTTTCTAGGCATTTTTCCCAGGGAATTTCCATCTAAATAAATCTCATCCTTTTGATTAAAAAAGTTTTTTTTAAAATGTTTTAATGGGTCTTCTTGATCCATTAATTTACAGGTTTTTAGACTAATCATTTGAGGAATTTATAAAGAATGGAATAATTTCTTCAACCCATTTAGCATATTGGCTTTTACTTGGATGTAAACTGTCTGAGCCAATAAAATGAGGATTTGAATCAATAGTTCTTGAAATCTGTGTAATATCAATAAAAGCAACATCTTTTCTTGAACAAACTTCATAAATAACTTGATTATAATTATCTATTTCTGTTGCAATTTTTTCTCTTTCTTGATTTTTAGNAAAAGNCATTTTCCCCCAATNGGGAATTGAAATTACAAAAAGACGANTTTTTTTATTTCCTGCAAATAATATTGATTGACTTATTAATTGCTCCAAATCAGCTTTAAAAACTTCAATATTTTTTCCTTGGCACTGATTGCTTACTCCAATTAATAGAGAAATCCAGTCATAAGGGTAATTTAATACTGCTTCATCTATACCTTTTTTTAAATCAACTGTTGTCCATCCAGTCTCNGCAATTACTTTTGGCTTATCAATTAAAATATTTTCTTCTTCCAGAGCTTTAACTAGTTGCATTGGCCAACTATCATTATTTGAAACAGCCTCACCAATAGTATAACTATCTCCTAGAGCAAGATAGCTTTGCTTTTTTTGTTTTTTTTCGCACCCTAAACAAAAAAAGATTAAAATAAATAATACAAGGTTACGAATCAAAATGGAATAAAAGTTAATGTCAATTCAGACAAAAATAGAAAAATAGATAGGAACCAAAATATTAACNTTAGTTATATTGTTGTGTTAAAACTAATATTAATGCGTTACTTTTTAATAGGATTTTTTACTTCTTTATGTAGTATAGCTCAGATATCATTAAAAACAATTAAACTTCCATCCCAGTTAGATGAAACCTCAGGATTGGAATATATTGGTGANAATCTGCTTACCCTAAATGATTCGGGAGATAAAGCCCGATTATATGTTTTTACAAAGGAAGGAGATCTGATTAAAAACATTCGTTTTTATAATTTAAAAAATAAAGACTGGGAAGATCTTGCAGCTGACCAAGATCATTATTACATCGCTGATATTGGGAATAATTACGCCACAAGAGAAAATCTTCGAATTTATATTTTGGACAGAAATTTGATTCCAAAGGGAACGATTCGGATTGAATATGAAAATCANAAGAATTTTTCGAAAGAAACATTAAATAAATACGATGCGGANGCATTAACTGTAGTAGGGGATAATTTAGTTTTGTTTTCAAAAAACAGAAAGACTCTTCAATCGGAAATTTACACATTCCCAAAATTAGAGGGGAACTATGCTTTGACCCCATCAGGCATTATAAATACAGAAGCATTAATTACATCAGCTGACTATTGTAAAGTTGAGGATTTGATGGTTTTGACAGGATATGACTTTGAAGGGAATCAATACTTTTATACTATTCAAAACTTCAATAAAAATAGAACTAAAAATTATGATCTAAAAAAGTANATTATTCCTGTAAATTCGGCTCAAATTGAGGCTGTTAAAATTATTAATAAAACNGAATTTTGGATAACTTCAGAAGGTGAGTCTAATGGGGAGCCTCGGNTATTTAAGTTAAAATTATTACATTAACATATTAAATTTAATTCGATAATTATGAAATCTATTCGCTCATTTTTAATTGTTTTTCTACTTTTCACTCCTTTGGTTCAAAGTCAAAAAAAGAAAAAATCATATAAGAAAATCGTAAAATTAAATGAAANATTTAATAATCTCAATTGGAGAAATATAGGTCCATTTAGAGGTGGAAGAAGTGTAACTTCTGAAGGAGTTGTAAAGGAGCCATCTACATTTTATATGGGATCAACTGGTGGTGGAATATGGAAAACAGAAAATAATGGAATGCAGTGGAGAAATATTTCTGATGGGTTTTTGAAAACAGGAACTGTNGGAGCCATTGCAGTATCTGAAAGCGATCCTAATGTAGTAGTAGTTGGAATGGGTGAACATGCGGCAAGAGGTGTAATGACTTCAATGGGGGACGGTGTATACAAGTCAGAGGATGCTGGNGCAACATGGGATCATATAGGCTTAGACTATTCTAGACATATTGCTAATGTNGAGATACATCCCTCCAATCCAGATTTAATTTATGTTGCAGTTCAAGGTGCCCAATATGGACCAAGTAATGATCGAGGTATTTATAGAACTAAAAACGGAGGTAATACCTGGGAAAAAGTACTTTATGTTTCAGATATTACAGGAGCAGCATCTTTAAGTATGGATAAAAATAATCCTCGAATTTTATACGCNGCTATGTGGCAGCATGAGCGTTTACCNTGGCAAATGAAGTCAGGGGGCAAAAATTCTGGATTGTATAAATCTACAGATGGAGGTGATAACTGGATCAAACTTGAAAAAGGACTTCCAGAGGTAATCGGTAAAGCCGGAATTTCAGTATCCAGAGCAAATTCAAATTTAGTTTATGCCAATATNGAAGCAGAAGGAACTAAAGCTGGAGTTTATAGATCTGAAAATGGAGGAACCACTTGGAAGCAAGTTAATAAAGATCGTGTAACAGTAGCTCGCTCATGGTATTATATGGAAGTATTTGCTGACCCACAAGATGAGAATATTGTTTATGTACTTAACGCTCCTGTTTTAAAATCGATTGATAAAGGAGTGACATTCAAACCCATGCCCACTCCTCACGGAGATAATCACCATTTATGGATTCATCCAGAAGATAATAAGATTATAATAAACTCAAATGATGGTGGGGCAAATGTTTCCACAAACGGAGGGAAGAGTTGGAGTACTCAACAAAACCAACCTACTTCACAATTTTATCGTGTTATAGCTGATGCTCAAGTCCCCTATCATGTATACGGAGGTCAACAAGATAATTCGGCAATAGGAATAAAAAGTAGAGATCGAGACAGAGGTATTGATTGGAAAGATTGGTATTCTGTTTCAGGTTGTGAAAGTGCTTTTTTAGCTTTTGACCCAAAAAACCCTAGGGTTGTTTATGGTGGTTGTTACCAAGGAATAATCCAGCGCTGGAATCGAGCTACTAAATCAAGTAAAGACATTAAAGAATATCCAGAATTAGCACTCGGGAATGCGCCAAATTCATTTAAATACCGATATAATTGGAATGCTCCAATTATTAGTGCACCTTCTGACCCAAATATTATTTATCATGCAGGGAATGTCGTCTTTAAAACAAAGAATGGAGGGACTGATTGGGAGGTCATTAGCCCTGATTTGACAAGAAATAATAAAAGTCAACAAGTGCCAGGAGGAATTCCATTTACAAATGAAGCAGCAGGAGGAGAAAACTATAATACATTAATGAGTCTTGTAGCATCCCCTCATGATCCTGATGTGCTATGGGCTGGAAGTGATGATGGTTTGATCCACATTACAAGAGATGGTGGAGAGACATGGATTAATTCTACCCCAAAAGGATTAAAAGAAGGAATAATTAATTCTATTGAGGTATCTCCACATAACCCAGAAACTGCCTATGCAGTGGTAATGCGATATAAGTTTATGGATCTGAAGCCCTATATTTATAAAACGGCAGATTATGGTGAAAATTGGGACCTTATAACGGATGGAATTGATGGTGAGCATAATTTTGTAAGAGTA
>PAFO01000039.1 GCA_002705385.1 Flavobacteriaceae bacterium | reverse complement strand
TTTGGGTTTTAATAAAAAACTAAAAAAATTAACCCATCATAATTTATTTTTTGATACTGACTTCAACTTGCATTCAAAAGAGATTTATAAAAATCCTATATGGCCTTCAAAACCACTTTTTTATGCAAATTTTACTTCAATGACTAATCTCCACACAGCCCCAGAAGGATGTGAAAATGGTTTTATATTAATTCCTATAGCGCCTGGTTTAGAAGACACCCAAGATTTAAGAGAAAAGTATTTTGATATTGTTATCGATAGGATTGAGAAAATAACAAATCANGAAATNAGAAGTAATATNATTTATAAGAAGTCATTTTGCGTCAACGACTTTATAAATGAATATAATTCTTATAAGGGTAATGCGTATGGTTTAGCAAATACATTACTTCAAACATCGTTTTTGAGGCCAAAACTGAAAAGTTCAAAAGTAAATAATCTATTTTTTACTGGGCAATTAACTGTTCCAGGACCTGGTGTTCCCCCAAGTATTGTTTCTGGAGAATTAGTTGCAGATTTAATTAATAAATCTAATCCTTAGGATTTAAAACCCACCAAATAAATTCATATTCGCTNTNTCNNACAGCNATNACNGANTCTAACANNTNNGTACTTTCANTTAAAGATNTTCTATATTNCTGCAACTGCTCTTTTACACTCCACTNCCATAGATCTATTCTTTTATATAGGTTATATTTAATGAATTTATCATNTTGAATATACTTTCTATTTTCTATCCAAAATTCATTATAATCAACATCAACCCATGGTAAGTCGTAAACCCATTTATTTGCAATTCGATTTACAAACTGATTTACATATCGCTCTTCATTTTTACCAGTGTTTTCTATCAAATACTTTAGTTCTGTTCCATCATAAATTTCTGTCATTTTTAAACCAACTTCTTTTGGCATTAACCGAAAAGTCCCATCAAGCTTTATTGCATCAAAATTTACTCTTGGTGGGTCAAAGGGCTGTCTCTGAGTATACATCCCCATCGGAGCAAAAAAATATTTCCCACTTGGCTCTTCTTCATCATCTTGAAAATCAAGGAAAATACTATCATTGTTCTTTTCCCATTTATCATATTGCTTTTGATAAAGTTCTGTAACCCAATTTATTTGCTCGATATATTCATCAGTATAAATGATCATTTTATCTATTTCTTCTCTCAAATTGAGTAAATTTTCTATGCCATCATTTCTATTATCTGACTCGCCGCCTTGCTGTTCAATTCCAAAAGAAACAGTCACACCAAAAACAAGAATTATAAATTCTACGATTGACTTTTTAACACGATCCCAAAAATCTTTTATATCAAATCGATCTCCTAAAGTAATGAGTCGTAAAAACCAGTTTAGGTTTTCTTTTTCAATCCCTGCAGACTTATTTGCATCGGCATATTCTTCTCTCGAGATATACCCGTCTTTATTTTTATCAATTTTATCAAAATCGTCCTTTTTACTCATAAATCAAATATAATAAAGCAATGATTGATGCTAAATTAAATAAAAATGCACTAATTAGTATTTAAACAACAATTGTTTAAATTTTATTACCCTTATCAACGAAGGGTATATTTGAATTAAAAATTTCTCTTAATAATTTAAATAGCTCTTCTTCAAAATCATTTAAAGCGTCTGTATCAATTGTGAGTGGTTCCTTGATTCTACCCTGCTTTTGATGGACTGCTAAAAATTGATTATCAAAATTCTTAAGCGGAATTACTCCAGAATATACAGTATCATTTTTTAATTTATTTTTTAGTGCATAGGCATAAAGCATTACCTGAAAAAGAGCTGCTTTTTTAGGCTGGCTGATCACCTCCTCCCAACTTTTAAAACTCAAATCAGCAGAGCTAATATTTCCTGTTTTATAATCTATAATTCGGCTNGTACCGTTTAAAGTATCAATCCGATCTATGGTTCCCTTCAGAAAAATCTCTTGATTTAATTCAGGGATAAAAACAGATTCATAAAATTTCTTTTCCAATCCTCTTACGATAATCTCATTCCCTTTTTTAACAAAGTCTCTTTCACCTTCTAAAAATTTCTTCAGTATACGTATTGTAATCTCATAAATTAAATAATTCTTCCCTGTAAAAAGTGATCCTTTTTGATATTGCTTTTTAAAACTCGAGTTTACTTTTTCAGGAAGCATTTTTAAGATTTCCTCATAATCTTTATAAGATAGTACTTCGCCTAAATAAGGTTTATACAAGTTTTCCAAAACCTCGTGGATAATGGTTCCTTTTTCTGCAGCATTTATATCGATTTCAACTTCGTCGTTCGCTTTGATTTTTAAAAGTCTTTGCTCATAAAAAAGATAGGGATCGCGAATGTATTGCGTTAAAGAGGAGGGAGAAAGTCCTTGAATACCAACTTCGTTTAGTTGATTCATTACCGCTGGGGTTTTAATTGCTTTTTTAATGTCTTTGTTTTGTCTTTCAAGTTTAAAATTCAAGTGTTTTAAACTCAGGTTATGATTGGGTCTTTTGAAATATTCTAGCTGCATTAAAAATCGACTCTTTTCTCCTGAAAAAAGACCTTCAGCAGCATCATTATAAAACAAACTAATTTTTTTTGCGCGTTGAAGTAGTCTAAAGAAGTGATATGCATACAAATGATCTTGTTCAATAAAGGTATTCAATCCAAACTTTTTCCTCACATCAAATGGAATCCAAGAGAAAAGAGTTTTTCCGTAAGGAAGAATTCCTTCATTTACATGAGTTACTATTACGTGATCAAAATCTAAAATTCGTGTTTCTAAAAGTCCCATGATCTGAACCCCNTTAAATGGATCACCTTTTAAGTCTAAAGTTTCATTGTCAAGCAATTTTGAAAATAACACCTCAATATCTTTTAATTTTTTTAATACAGGATTAGATTCATTTATATTGAATAAGTCCCTCCACATAANACTTATTTGCNTTATGCAATGAATCTCCAGATTTGAAAACTTATTTAAAATCAAATGCTCTTTAATTATTTCAGAAAGTGATAGCATTCTCTCTATTAAAGAATCGGAGGTTTCAAAAGGCATGAAAATAAGATCTCCTATTACTGATTTTCCTAAAACATGCTTTGATCTGAAATTTGAGCTACGTTGGACTTTCTGTTGTTTAATTATTTTTTTTATTGGAATCCCTGAGGCTTCCAAAAGGGTCATTANGGACCTTTCTTCAATAATTGCTTCNACCGCTGATAAGGAATAACCCCCGTCAATATTCGTTTTTAGTAACTCCAAGAGTTTTAAAAAAAACTTTCCGTATCCAAAGTTCTTTAATGGATATCCCATTGAGGCATTCCAAGGAATTCCCTCCGAAGAGATAGACGTCAAGATTGGATGCAAAAGTCTCTCATCTCCTAAAACAATAACAATGGAGTCATCAGGGTTTTTAAGATAGGTCTCAATAGCAAGTTGAGCCGCAGCCTTAGCTTGATACAGGTTTTTACTTACATTAATTATTTCAATTTGTTTGTTTTTCGAAAAATGATTGGAAAATTGTGAGGCAAACTCTTGCTTTAAAAAGGTCCATTCTTTAATGTAAGTTCTNATGAAATGACCTGCACTATGGTAGGAATCATTATAAAAATATTTGTCTAGGTCCCATAAAATTGTAGCTCTTTCTTCAGCAATTAATTCTTGAATAATTACTTCTTCTGCTTTGGTAAGTGCATTAAATCCAACAAAAAAGTGGAAAGGGTTTGCAGATAGTATGTAATGCCCTAAATTTTGAGTGGCTTCTCTATATTGTAGCCCAGAGTAGCCGAGCTGTTGACTTTGAAGCTTCTTGTAGAGTTGATTGTAATAGAGTGGTACCCTTTCTTGAAATTTAAAAAACTGTTTGCCTAAATCCCCCAATTTTTTTGGGTCCCACTCCTCAATTTTTTCAACCGCTCCCATGAAACTGAAAATCAAATTGGCATCAACCATCTGCGCATCTATTTCATTAAANTCTTGAAGAAGTAAAGGAGCCCAATTTAGGAATTGATCAAAAGANTTTTGCTCTTTTTTAGGAGTATGTTCTTGATATATTTTGTAAAAAATAAAAAGCAGGTCAATATTTGTCCCTTTCTTAATCCCAGATAAATCATATATAAATTCCTCTATACTTANAATTTGGGGGGCGAGAGCTACTCCTTCAAGTTCATTTTTTATTGCTTCTTTTAGGAATTTTATTGCTCGTTTACTCGGAACAACAATCCTTATCTGACTCAAATCTTTATTAGAGTTTATTATTTTTTTCGCAACGTCATTTAAAAAAGATTGCATTATTTAAATATTATAAAGTCGGGCATGAGTTTTTATATGAACTTTCATAGGTCAAGGAATTATCTAATCTATGGAAATCACTTTAATTTCNGTATCAATGTATACCAATTTTNAAANTATATGATGAAAACCTAATGCTCTTAAAGCCTCTGCATAAGNCTCAANCTGTTTTTTATCCTCAGGTCTTGGGATTCCTGTTTTATAATCTAAAATTGTTGCTCTACCTTCTTGGGAAATGTTAATCCGGTCAGGTCGTAAAGTTAGTCCATTGGGGATCAGAATCTCTTGCTCGCATAGCACTTGATCAGTTCCTTCAAAATACTCTTTCAACTGCGTGTGTGTAATAATTTGATTGACTGTTTCTTTCAGCTCTTGTATGTTAAGTTCCGTAAGTAGTTTAGAGTTTATTTCTTCTTCCAAAACTTCTCTAAACATCTCCTTATTTTTAATTTTCGCTAAAAGTTCGTGGATAANTAATCCTTTTTCTTGTGCAATCAAAATCTCATTGGAAACACTAGAAGGAACAATTAAATTTTCTTTCCACCTATTGGNAATCCCTAAATATNTATGGAGCTCGTTCTCCTCCTTCGAGTCTTCTCTATTTNATTTAGTAGCTTCTGGATCNCCTAATTCAAAAGGGGAATTTTCATCTAACTTTTTCCCTTGTGCTATTATATATGAGTCAAATAAATCTGCATAGGTNATAGANCCGCCCACATCAACTGCCTGAGTCAAAATATAAAGTTGATTTTTAGCTCTTGTCAATGCAACATAAAGAACATTCAATGCATCCAGTTCTTGGGATAAAAGTTGCTCGTTATAAAGGGCTTCTGCATCACTCCCGTAAAGTGGCAATTGCCTTGAAAAGTTAAACCATCCCCATTGGACATTTGCTACAGTAGAATTTCGAAATGAATACCAAATTTTCTGTTTTAAATTTGGATGAAGTGGAGAATCCATAAAAGGTAAAATAACAACAGAAAATTCTAATCCTTTTGCCTGATGAATAGTCATTATAGAGATTGCATTGGTGGTATCAGGAGTTGATAAAAGTAGCTTTTCTGATTGAATCTCCCAATGGGATAAATACTCTGAGAGCGAGGTTCCTTTTTGTGAAGAAAATTCAAAGACATCCTCCATAAATGCTAAAATGAAAGGATCGTTAGAGTCAAATTGGGGAAAAGATGCTATAATCAAATCCACAGACTCGATCAAAGACAATCCAATTAGTTCTTTAGGATTGAAATTTGAACTTGATATTTTATTTAATCGATTGAAGAATTCAAAGGTTGGAAGATGGATTAGACCACTAGCAATAAGATGATAATCATCATGTATGCTTTCCTCAAATTTCCAAAATTCATCAAAAATAATTTTATGTTGAGCTACATTGTTTGGTCGAATTAAGAGTTTGAGAACTGCCAGTATTGTTTGAACCTGAGTTGAATTTCCTACCGCTAGTGAATCTGAGGAAAGAATATCATATCCTTGAGNAATCAAACCCTCACCTATAGCAAGCGATTGTTTCTTTAAACGAACCAACACTGCAATTTCTTTTTCCTCAAACCCATGCTCCTTTGCCTTATTTATTGCTGAAATAGTTTCTGTGATGTAAAGTGGTATTTTATCTTTCTGATTTCCCCCTTTTGGAATAGCTTTTATCTGTATAAATCCGCCTGGATTTTTTAACTGCTGTTGGCATTCTTCACCGTAAATTGATTCGATTTCTGGACTTTCTGAAACAGTNGTCANATGAGAAAAAAAACTGTTGTTAAAAGATACGATTGCNGCGTCTGAACGATGATTAACTTCCAAACGTTTTATCTGAGGCGNTATTTGAAATGGGTTTGATTGTTTTTTCAAAAGTTGGATAAACTGCATAATATCACCCCCTCTCCATCGGTAAATAGCTTGCTTNGGGTCACCAACCAAAACAAGTGATCCTTGTTCACCTGACAATGACTCAGACTCAAGTGCATTTCCAATCAAAGGAACTAAATTGGACCATTGTAGTAATGAGGTGTCTTGAAATTCATCTAAATAATAATGCTGATAGCGTTCACCTAAACGGGCATAAATATAGGGTGCATCTTCAGCTTGAACCAATGAACTTATTTTGTGATTAAACTCTCCAAAAAGTCTGATTTCCCTTTCATTTTGAAGCACTTCTAACCCTTGTTCAATTTGTTGTAAAATCAATCTAGGAGTCCAATATTTAAGTGTTTTTTCTATTAGTAAGTAAAAGCCTACCTCTTTTTTAATATTTAAAAACAATGAAAGAAATTGTGGGAGTAAATGATCTATAATTTGCTTTTTTGAAGCCTCAGTATTTTTTTTATACAAGGGGAACTCACCCTTGAGCATAGCTTCAAGTTGATTATCATAGAGCTTTTCATAAATCCCTTGGTGTAGAAGATCTAAATGTTTGTAGAGTATTTGGCGTGTAAAATCTTCTGGCTCCAAATCCTTTTCTTTAAGTAATTTAGTGAACTCACCAGTTCTTTTTTTGATTCGGTCTTGAGTCTCTTTTAATGTTTTTTTAAGTTGCTCTTGATCTTCCCTATGGTTTTGTCTGTCTTTTTCCTTAAGATCAGCTAGAGGTATTCGATCATTTTCATTGAGTAACAAGGCTGCAAAATCATCTAAATCAGTTTGAACATCCCAACTCATTCCTTGTCTTACTTTGGAAAGACTTAATTCAAGAAGTAATTGAGTAATCAATTCATCTTTGCCTATTTGGTCAATTATGGATCGTACAACTTGATCCAAAATACTTTTTGAGTCAAGAACTACTTCAAATCCATAAGGCAACTCAAATTCCTTAGCAAATGTTTTTATTACTCTGTTGGTAAACTTATCAAGAGTAATGACATCAAAACTTCCGTATTCAAGTATAATATTCCGTAATATTGATTCCGCCCTTCGGGTTAGTTCCTCTGATGTTATTCCTAAATCATAGGCTAGTTGTTNCTGTAATTCAATATTCTGAGTAGAAGTTTTTGAAAGATCGTGAAGCGATTCTAATATTCTTGCCTTCATCTCATTTACCGCCTTATTGGTAAATGTAAGCGCAAGCATTTGTCGATACGGACGAAGATTTTTTGACCCAAGAAGTTCTTTTAAATAATACAATACCAAGGTATATGTTTTCCCTGATCCTGCAGCAGCGTTAATAATATGAAAGTTGGATTGACTCATGATAATGGATCCCTTTTTAAAAGTAACGCTTTTCAAAACTTAGCCCTCTTATTCAGAAAAGAAATTTTAATTTAGTATAAACATTTAAATAAATAATTATGGCTTTTGAATTACCTGCTCTATCATATGCATACGATGCCTTAGAGCCCCATATTGATGCGCGTACTATGGAAATTCACCACAGTAAACATCATAATGGGTATACTACTAAACTAAATGATGCGATTGCGGACACCCCATTGGCAGATCAATCCATTGAATCCATTTTGAATAATTTAGATCCAGAAAATAAAGCTGTTCGAAATAACGGCGGAGGATTTTATAATCACAGATTATTTTGGAATATTATGTCGCCAAATGGTGGTGGACTNCCATCAGGAAAATTAGCTGCAGCTATAGATGCAAAATTTGGAAATTTTGAAGACTTTAAAATAGCTTTTGCCAATGTAGCTGCAACACAATTTGGTTCAGGATGGGCTTGGCTATGTGTTCAAGAAGGTGGTAATGTTGAAGTGTGTGCTACAGCAAATCAAGACAATCCTTTAATGCCTGGAATTGGATGTAGTGGAACTCCAATTTTAGGAATAGACGTATGGGAACATGCTTACTATCTAAATTACCAAAACCGTCGTCCAGATTACATTAATGCATTTTTTAATGTAATTGACTGGAATAAGGTTGGTTCTCTTTATGAAAATGGGGTCTAAGAAGTAAGTAAAAATAAAAAGGAGGAATTTATTCCTCCTTTTTGCCCCAAATCTTACCATGAACCTAACCTACTTAGGTTCTTGTTCTTCAAATATGTGTTAAGTATAATGCTCTTTTTAATTAACTCGACAAAGTGCTGTTTTTATAGATTAAATACTAGTATGCTCTTTTATTAATTCTTTCTACAAAATTTACAAATGCTTTATTTACAACTCTACATCCCCCTGGAGTTGGATAATCCCCTGTGAAATACCAATCTCCTAAATTTTTTGGGCAGGCTTTATGAAGCCCTTCAACCGTTTGAAAAATAACATCTACCTCCGCCTTTATATTATCACTTTTGAGTAGTGCGGAAATCATACTTGAAATTTGATCATTCGAATAACGTTCATAAATCGCTTTGACATGGTTCGGAGGAGTAGCTTCTTTGTTATCTAAGCTTTGCTTACACTTTACATAAACTGATTGAACAACTTTATCATACACTCCATCTTCTTGAAGTAATGAAAGTGCTGCGCGAAAAGCAATGAATTCTTCCAGTTTTGCCATATCAATACCATAACAATCAGGATAACGAATTTGAGGAGCACTAGATACGACTACAATCTTCTTTGGTCCCAGACGATCCAACATCCGTAAAATACTTTTTTGTAGTGTAGTCCCCCTTACTATACTGTCATCAATAATTACCAAATTATCCGAAGATTTAACTATGCCATAAGTAATATCATACACATGAGCCACTAGATCATTTCTACCACTATCCTCAGTTATAAAAGTGCGAAGCTTTGCATCTTTTATTGCGACTTTTTCTATTCTTGGCTTTAATGATAATAATTTTGACAAAGCTTTACTGTCGGGTTTATCTGACTTAAAAAGTTCCTTGTTAAGTATGTCGCGGACATGATCCTGTACAGCACCAATAAGTCCGTAAAATGAAGTTTCTGCTGTATTTGGAATAAATGAAAAAACACTGTTTTCTAAATCACCTTCTATCGCTTGGTGAACCAGTGGAAAAAGTGCCTTGCCTAAATCTTTCCGTTCTTGATAAATTTCTGCATCTCCACCT
>PAFO01000038.1 GCA_002705385.1 Flavobacteriaceae bacterium | reverse complement strand
TCCATTCCAGTTTCCTTCATTAAGAAAAAGCAGACCAAAACGAGCATGATCTTCTGTATTGATAAAAATTCCACCACCAGAATGTCCTCCTCCAGAAACAGATTGCATATAGTTTCCGTCCAATTCTACCCAGGAATTATTATAACCATACCATCTCCATGTATTAGTTGCGCCGATAGGATCCATAATTTTTTCTTTTAAAACTTGTGGAAGGGGTTTTCGCCAGACCTGAAGCAAAGAATAAGCAAGTACATTAACTCTTACATCATTATATTCAAAATGAGTTCCAGGAGTATGATAATTTCTATTTTTCCAATCATCAATGCTACCTTCTTGTGGAGGACGGTCTGCCCAATCGTGACTCCCCCAAAGAGTACCAGACCAGTCAGAGGATTGATTGAGTAAATGTTTCCAAGTGATTTGCTGGTTATGTGCTCCATCAAATGTGGTGTCCCAAATAGAATTTACAGTAATATCATCAGTATTGATTAAACCTTGATCTACAGCAAGTCCAGCTATAGTAGAAAGATAACTTTTAGTTACACTAAAAGTCATATCTACCCTATGGGTATCACCCCAAGAAGCTATTTGATAGCCGTTTTTTAAAATGATTCCTGCCGGACCCCCTCGCTTTTTTGTAGGACCTAAGATTTGATGGTATGGTTCTTTAGCAAACCCCTTAAGTATAGCTACTCGAAGATCACGTTCTCCAGAAAACTCATTGGTTTTGGCAAATTCTATTGCCTTATTTAAAGCATTAATTTTAAGACCAAATTCCTCAGGACTTTTTTTAGTCCATGGTTCATGTGCAGGTGGAAAATAGGATTGACTAAGACTAAAACCATGGTAGAATAAAAATATAAGAATTGAAATTTTAAGTTGCATATTAGAATTTAATTTTTCTAAATTTAATCATAATTAGCTTGTTAAGCTTCTAAATTTTAAAATGAAATCAAAACTTCATATATCGGCTTTACAGATTCCTCTTTTTTGGGAAGTACCTTCAGTTAATAGAGCATATATTGATCAACATCTCCAACAAATAGTTACGCCCATAGATTTTATTTTATTACCTGAAATGTTCACCTCTGGATTTACAATGAACCCAGAAGCTGTTGCCGAGTCCATGAAAGGTTTAAGTGTTCAGTGGATGCAGCATTGGTCATCAGAATTAAATGCTGCAATCGGAGGAAGCTTAGTTATTAAAGAAGGATCCTATTTTTATAATCGTTTTGTAGTTGTTACTCCNNTAGGAGATGTAANATATTATGACAAGCGTCACACCTTTACATTTGCTGGAGAANATAAGGCTTATCGATCTGGTAATAAAAATAGAATTTTTAAATATAAAGGNTGGAAAATTTGTTTACNAATATGNTATGATTTAAGGTTTCCTGTTTGGTCACGNAATANAAAAGATTACGATTTACTNATTTATGTTGCTAATTGGCCCAAACCAAGGATTCGTGCNTGGGATATTTTATTNNAAGCCAGGGCAATAGAAAACCTTTCTTATGTTGTNGGGGTTAATAGGATAGGTCAGGATGAAAAAAATAATGACTATCCNGGGCATACTGCTATTTATGATGCNTTAGGCTGTTGTGTATCTGATAAAANNCCCTCTGCNGGNGAAACTTTTATTACTGCTGAGTTGGATTATCTTGAACTTCAAGAACANCGGAAACGGTTGCGCTTTCTTGAAGATCGGGATAATTTTCATTTGTATTNAAGATTTCNTTCATATCCCAATTCGCCCTTAAGTCAATTTCTTTCCAGTAATAAATTACTTTTTCAGGTTGTNTTTTTTGAATGTAATTACCAGTGTCCCATTGCTTATTTTCATTAACATCTTCAATTAGNCTTACAATATACTTNCCNGGATCAATTAATTCNAACTTGTAGTAATTTCCNTCTACAGGGGAGTCGTATCGACGAACNACCTNATCATTCTTTAATAATTCGATAATATAGGAATGGNAGCTTTNATGNTGAACTCTTAAAAAGATGTTTCCATAATCCTCAATCTTTTTNGTNGACGCACGATAAACTANCGTGTCATTTGTATTNCCCCAAAAATCAATTAGTGCATTGGGCAATAGAGTTATTTCATAACGATNATTTGGGATGACNTCAAAATCNACAGTAATGCGGTCATAATTTTCTTGAATTTTTAAAGAAGCGGGTATTTGAATCGTATCTACATTTGTAACAAACAATTGCTCAGAATTAACTTTAATTATTGGGAGATTACTTTNAATTTCATATTTATCTTNAAGACGTAAACTTCCTTTNGTTAACTTATCGATTATTAGAGAATCAGAGATTGGATTTTTAAACTGNACAGTTTTAATTTGCAGNGAATCTTTTATATTAAATTCAAATTGCAAAGAATCCAATTCAGCCCCTTTAAACCAATAGTTTAAGGTATCTTTTTCCCTACTTTGAGTAACTAAGAATTCAAANTTATCAGGAACGTCACTNACCATTTTAAAGGACTCCTTTTCACGATCTCCATAATATGCCAATAAGATATGATGATCATTTACAAAGTATGGTTTATCCCAAAAAAAGTTTCTTCTTTCTTTAAACAATCGAAGGTTAATAACCGAATCTTTTGGTAATTCAATAAGCTTTTCATTAAAGCCAATTTTGTCCATATTTTGATCAAAAAAGTAATTTCCTGCCTTATCTTCCATGGCGATTATAGAATATTTACCTGCTCTCAGATTTTGAAATCGGTAAATTGTAGTGTCTAAAGTACTAGTTACATAAAGTGGCTTTTGGGAATAAATCACAGAATCGTTAAAAATACTATCCACAGGATAAAGTTGCAATGAGATAAATCGCTCTGTTTCATTCTCAAAAGCATCTGTAATATTTCCACGAATATAAAGTGAATCTATTGTTGCCCCAGTTGATAAAGTGTATGTTAAATATGAAGAGGGATTGGATTCATTGAAGTCAACAATACTTTCACCAAAATTAAATGTATACGTAGTATTTTTTAAAAGTGAATCAAGTAGTTTTAAAGTTACTTTTTTTGAAGCTCCTGTTACAGGATAGACTTTGTATTGGGCCGAGTTAAGTGGAGGAGATATAATAAGTTGCTTATTTATATCCTTTAATGTAATATATTCGTTAAATGTCAAGTTAAATTCATCCTTATCAAAGAATGTTGTATTGAGTTTAGGGGAGGCATTTATTAGAACTGGTGGAATTGAATCTTTTGGCCCTCCTGTAGGAGATGCTCTTTTGGCACATTGAACAGTGAACAATATTAACCCAGTAAAAACAATAAAATTTAAAGCTAATCTCATATTAGATAATCTCCACAAAATAAAGCAATATTCTTTTTACAACCTACATCAGGGTAGTAAAGCGATAAATAGTTTCACAACTCGACTACAAATATTTTTATTTACTAAGGAAGATTTGCCGAAGTTTAATAATCTCTCAGGAAAATAATTTAAAATAACATTTGAAAAATTTTAGCACTATTTTTAAGTAGATTAATGATAAGAGTCCTTTTAAAATAACAAAAAGAATTATTTTTGCCGCATGACGAATCAATCAGATCAATTCAAGAAAGTAATTTCTCATGCTAAAGAGTATGGATTTATCTTCCCTTCAAGTGAAATATATGATGGACTTAGCGCAGTATATGATTACGCTCAAAACGGATCGGCTTTAAAAAATAACATTCGTGAGTATTGGTGGAAAGCTATGGTTCAACTAAATGAAAATATTGTAGGTATCGATGCTGCAATCTTCATGCATCCAACCACATGGAAGGCATCGGGTCACGTTGATGCGTTTAATGATCCTTTGATCGACAATAAAACTTCAAAGAAAAGATATAGAGCAGATGTTTTAGTAGAAGATTATGTTGCAAAGATTGAAGCGAAAGTAGAAAAGGAAGTTAAAAAAGCAGCTAAACGTTTTGGTAATACTTTTGACGAAAGAGAATTTAGAGCAACCAACCCCAGAGTTATTGCCAATCAAGAAAAAATAAAAGCAATATTGAAACGTCTTGGCAAGTCTCTTGAAAAAGAAGATTTAGCTGATGTAAAAGCTTTGATCGAAGAATTGGAAATATCTTGTCCAGATTCAGGATCAAGAGACTGGACAGATGTAAAACAATTCAACTTAATGTTTGGAACTAAACTAGGTGCTTCTGCTGATACTGCAATGGATTTATATTTACGTCCTGAAACTGCTCAAGGTATTTTTGTAAATTTTCTAAATGTGCAAAAAACAGGAAGAATGAAACTACCATTTGGTATAGCACAAACAGGAAAAGCCTTTAGAAATGAAATTGTAGCCCGTCAATTCATTTTTAGGATGCGCGAGTTTGAGCAAATGGAAATGCAATTTTTTATTCCTCCCGGGACTCAACAAGAATGGTATAATAAATGGAAGGAAAATCGAATGAAATGGCATTTAGCTTTGGGTATGGGTGAGGAAAAATACCGTTTCCATGATCATGAAAAATTAGCCCATTATGCTGATGCGGCCTCTGATATTGAATTCCTTTTTCCTTTTGGATTTAAAGAATTAGAAGGAATCCATTCTAGGACTGATTTCGACCTTTCTAGTCATGAAAAGTTTACGGGAAAAAAATTACAGTATTTTGATCCTGAACGAAATGAAAGTTATGTTCCATATGTGGTTGAAACATCCATTGGGCTAGATCGAATGTTTTTAGCAGTTTTTTCAAATGCACTCAGAGAAGAAACATTAGAAGGAGGAGCAATCCGAACGGTNCTCAAATTTCCCTACCCCTTGGCACCGAATAAAGCGGCGGTTTTACCATTAGTAAAAAAGGATGGTTTACCTGAACTTGCTAGAGATATAGTAGATAATTTAAAATGGGATTTCCAAACAGTTTATGATGAAAAAGATGCTGTAGGGAGACGCTACCGAAGACAAGATGCTTTGGGGACTCCTTATTGTATTACAGTTGACCATCAAAGTCTTGAAGACCAAACTGTAACCCTAAGAGAGCGAGATTCAATGAAACAAGAGCGGATTGCTATTGNTGAATTAAAATCTACTATCGAAGGTAAAGTCTCCATTGGGACTTTATTAAGACAGTTTTAAAATCTTTTTAAGATTTTATACGATTAGGGGTATTTAATTTTCCTTCCCATTTGGATTTTTTATCTTCGTAAAAAATCATTTTGAAACTTCTTTCTTATAACGTTAATGGTATACGTGCAGCACTTAAAAAAGGTTTTGCTTCTTGGTTAGAATCNACCCAAGCCGATGTAATTTGTATCCAAGAAACTAAAGCCATGGAAACTCAAGTTGACACTTCTGTTTTAGAAGATATTGGATATCATCATTTTTGGTTTTCTGCCCAAAAAAAAGGCTATAGTGGTGTTGCANTTTTTTCGAAAGAGAAACCAAAAAATGTCACTTATGGNAGNGGTATAGATCATATGGACTATGAAGGCAGAATCCTAAGAGTTGACTTTGATAAGNTGTCCATTATGAGCTTGTATTTACCCTCCGGAACTAATCTTGCAAGATTAGATTACAAATTTCAATTTATGGATGAATTTAATCAGTATATTAAAACACTAAAAAAAGAACATCCTAATCTAATTATTTGCGGAGATTTTAATATTTGTCATAAGGCAATAGATATACACGACCCAGTTCGCAACAAAAACGTATCTGGATTTTTACCTGAAGAAAGAGAGTGGCTAGATAATTTNATGAAATCTGGTTTTATAGACTCATTTCGTTATTTAAATTCAGAGCCACANCAATATTCATGGTGGAGCTACCGTGCTAATGCAAGAAATAATAATAAGGGCTGGCGTATTGACTATGCATTAGTTAGTAAGACTCTTAAAGAAAAAATAGTTCGGTCATTTATGTTACCTGACGCTAAACACTCCGATCATTGTCCCGTTGGACTTGAAATACAATTTCAATTATGAATTTTTCCTTTGCAGTAATATTTTGTCTTTTAGCTTTTACTTTTTCAAGTTGTGTCTCAACAAAGATTTTTAACGATTTAGAGGCTAGATATGCAGTTGTAAAAGTAGAGCGTAACTCGTTTGAAAAATCANGAGATTCACTTCAACAATCTTGGGATCGTTTAAATAGTGATTTAGGAGAAGTTCAAACTTACCTTTTGCGCTCTAGAGATAGTATTGAAAGTATTTTAAATGAAATTAAAGATTGGGAGAAAAAATATACTCTTCTAAAAGAAAACAGCGAAGATAAAATCCAAACTAGTATAGCTGAAAATAATAAATTATTAAAAGAAATTGCATTAAGAAAAACAGAACTCCAANCCCGATCTGAACGTGTTGATNAATTAGAAAAAATGATTCAAAATCAAAAGCGGGCTTTGGATGAACTCAAAAATAGACTTTCAGATGCATTATTAAATTTTCAAGGNAAAGGGCTTNCAGTTGAACAACGAAATGGAAAAGTTTATGTGTCTATGGAAAACAAACTATTATTTAAATCAGGACAATGGGATATTGAGCCTCAGGGTAAAAAGGCCATAAATGAATTAGCTTATGTGTTAGAAGAAAATCCAGATATATCAATTTTAATTGAAGGGCATACAGACAACATTCCTTTTTCTGCTAAAGGGCAATTAGAATCTAACTGGGATCTTTCAACTAAAAGGGCTACAGCTGTAGTTAAAATTCTTCTTGAAAACGATCAAATACTTCCAGAAAACCTTACTGCCGCTGGCCGAAGTGAGTATATGCCAATAGCGCCAAATAGTTCTTCAGAGGGTAGAGCTTCAAATCGAAGAATTGAAGTGGTTTTAAGCCCATCTATTGACAAAATAACCTCACTTTTAGAATTCTAAATAATGGAATACAATCTATTACCTGGAACCCAGATCAAAGTAAGTAAAATATGTTTAGGAACTATGACTTGGGGGAGACAAAATTCAGAGCAAGAGGGTCATGACCAAATGAATTTTGCCTTTGAGCAAGGGGTTAATTTTTTTGATACTGCCGAGTTGTACCCCATTCCTCCCAGAAAAGAAGAGCAAGGAGATACAGAACTTTTTATTGGAACATGGTTTAAAAAATCGGGACTTAGAGATAAAATTATTTTAGCTTCAAAAATCGCAGGTCCAGCANCATTTACCAAGCATATTCGAATTGATAAAAGTTACAGCAAAAAAACAATAGATGCTGCTATTGAAAATAGCCTCAAACGNTTAAATACAGATTATATAGATCTATATCAATTGCACTGGCCCGANCGGCCTACCAATTATTTTGGAAAAAGGGGATACAATTTTGTACGTGGTGATAGATGGGAAGAAAATTTTGAAGAGGTTTTAGATGCCCTAAATATTCATGTCAAAAAAGGAAATATTAGGTATATAGGCCTTTCTAATGAAACTCCTTGGGGTACTATGGGTTTTTTAAGAGCTTCCAATTCAGAGCGTCCAAGAGTCAGAACTATTCAGAATCCTTACTCACTCCTAAACAGAACTTTTGAGTTGGGTAATGCCGAGGTATCTCATCGAGAAAACGTAGGTCTTTTAGCCTATTCTCCCCTTGCTTTTGGGGTTCTTTCTGGAAAATATAGAGNGGGTAAAAAACCAGATAAAGCTCGATTAACGCTGTTTCCTCAATACGACCGCTATAGTTCTGAACCTTGCAAAAATGCAGTTGAATTATATCATGATTTGGCAGAAAAAAATGGTCTAACCCTTACTCAACTTTCTTTAGCCTTTGTAAATGATCGACCTTTTACGGTAAGTAATATTATTGGGGCAACAGATCTTACTCAGCTAAAAGAAAATATTGATACCGCTCAAATTCGTTTAAGTGATGAAATTTTAGAAAAAATTAATTCAATACACGAATCTATTCCTAATCCGTCAACTTAAACATAATTTGAGATTACTTTAATTAGCGTTTGAGTATATTCATTTTCTGGAGTATTAGGGGATCAGCACCTATTAATCCAACTAATCTACCTTCTTGAATTACGACTTTTGGGTCAGGCATATTTAAAGGTTCATTTTCTTAAGCTCAGATACAGCATGATTTACTGCACGAGCAGTAAATGCCATGTATGTTAAGGAAGGATTTTGAGTTCCAGAAGAAGTCATAAACGCACCGTCTGTCATATAAATATTTGGCACACTGTGAACCTGATTGTACTTATTCAATACTGAAGTTTTTGGGTCATGCCCCATACGTGCTGTTCCCATTTCGTGAATACCCTTGCCAATGGGAGCATTTGAATCAAAAATATTAACATTTTTACAACCAGTACTCTCCAACATCTCAGCAGCTTGAACTTTCCAGTCTTCTTTCATCTTCTTTTCGTTTTCTTTGAATTCAGCATCAAAAACAATCTTGGGCATTCCAAATTGATCAATTTTATTATAATTCAAATACATTCGATTTTCATGATAAGGTAATACTTCTCCGAAGCCACCCATACCTAAATTCCATTTTCCAGGCTTAAGCATAGCATTTTTAAATTCAGAGCCATAGCTGAATTCCGCAATAGCTTCAGACCAATCTCCACGACTTGCTCCACCTTGATAGCCGTAACCTCTTAAAAAGTCAACATCCTTTTTCTTTCCTCCTATATTTCTGAAGCGAGGAATATAAAACCCATTGGGTCGTCTGCCTGTATAATACTTATCTTCAAATCCTTCAAAAGAGCCAGATGCACCACTACCCAATTGATGATCCATTATGTTATGACCTAATTCGCCAGAGTCATTACCTAATCCATTTGGAAAACGATCAGAAATAGAGTTTAGTAGGATTGAAGTAGAAGCCATTGAGGATGCACAAATGAAGATTACTTTAGAATTATATTCTAGGACTTGCTTAGTAATTGAGTCAATTACTCGAACTCCTTTAGCTTTTTGAGTTTTTTTATCATAAATAACTTCTGACACTACAGAATTAGGCCGAAGAGTCATATTTCCTGTTATTTCTGCTGCTGGAATGGTAGAAGAATTGGAACTAAAATATGAGCCATAAGGGCACCCACGGTCACAACGATTTCGGTATTGACATTGCGTGCGATTGTCATTGGATTTAGTACCTTTAGTAATGTGTGCAACTCGACCTATTGTTAGGATTCGATCACTATAATTATTAGCAATAGAGGATTGGAGTTGTTTTTCTACGCAGTTTAGCTCCATTGGAGGTAAAAATTCGCTGTCTGGAAGTTGAGGCAAATTTAGCTTTTCACCACTAACTCCTATAAATTTCTCTACATATGAATACCAAGGCGCTATGTCCTTATAGCGTACAGGCCAATCGATTGCAATGCCATCTCTTAAGTTAGCTTCAAAATCATCATCACTCCATCGATATGTTTGGCGCCCCCATATTAGTGATCTTCCGCCCACCTGAGTTCCACGAATCCAATCAAAAGTTTTGTCTTCATCATAATCATAAATAGAATCGTTATTGTAAAAATGACGATTTCCCTCATTAACACCCCACCTTTTTTGCTTATTGTATTTCTTTAAGTCTTCTTGAGAAACACTTCCACCGTTTTTCATTTCCCAAGGGTCTAAATACATGGTTGGGTAATCCTCCAAATGTTTAACCATTCGACCTCTTTCAAGAACTAGTGTCTTTAATCCATTTTCACAAAGTTCTTTTGCAGCCCATCCACCGCTGATTCCTGAACCTATTACTATAGCATCAAATTTTTGTATCATTAGGTTGTAATTTAATACAATTGTAATATAGTTATTTTTTGTTAGCTTACATCAAATTCTCTTTATCTAAAAAGGATACTTATTTCCTTGTTTTAATAATATTTAATATGATTTTAATTTTAAAATTCCTTAATCTTAAAGCCATTAAAATTTATTATAAAGGGTATAATATTGATATTTTAAAAAAAGATTTTATTTGAATCAAGGGAAGCCAATATTTGAGTTTAATTCTAAAGCAAGATCCATATAGCTGTAAATATCAGGAGTAAAAGGATCTCTTGGATCACCCTTAGGACCTTTGCTATGTCCAAGTCTTACCAAGATTAAATCTTCCTCAGGAAAAGTAAGTACATATTGCCCGAGATGCCCTCGATTCATGAAGACCTCGTACCCTTTGTAATTTTTTAACCACCAACCGTAACCATACTCAGGACTTTCCTTAAAGCGAGGTTTTAATGATTTGGCTATAAAAGTAGAATCTAGTAATATTTTACCATCCCATTTTCCATAATCTTTATAAAGCCTGGCCATTTTTGCAAAATCNCGTGAGTTTGAGGCAATACAGCAATAAGCTTTTTCTATTCCTTTTTCATTACTGTCAATCTGCCATAAGGATTCATATTCTGCCCCCATNGGATTCCAAAAGTTTTCATAAAGGTAATCTGTTAGTGTTTTACCAGTAGCATTTGTAATTACCATACCCAATAATTGTGTAGTTCCACTTTTATATTCATATTTTTTACCTGGAGTTTTATTTATAGGCTGCTCTAAAATTACCTTTGCTAAGTCCTTTACAAAATAGGCTGCTGTTGTGACAGAAAATGGTGAATAGTAAGCCTCATCCCATTTTTGACCTGANGCCATACTAGCTAAATCACCTACCGTNACAGCNGAAGCAAATTCACCNGTNAGCTCTGGTATAAAATCAATTACTGGCTGNTCTAAGCTTTCAATATATCCTTCCATAATTGCCTTACCAAGAAGTGCTGAGACATAACTTTTCGCNATTGAAAAAGAATTACTTTTTGAGTCAACGCCATATCCATCATAGTATTTTTCGAAATAAATGCTATCATTTTTAATTATTAATAAAGCAACAGTTTCATTTTCAAAATGAATTTTTTCTTGTTCTTTTGATAAGGTTATTTCGTTGAATTTAGAATGNAGAGGCCAAGGCATAGGATTCATNGATGCAGGAAGTTTTCGATTGTCAAAGTNATTATAATCAGAAAGGAANGCAGTGGTATGACCTTTAANATATATATTTGAAACTGCTTTAATTAAATAGTTGTAATCAGAAATATAGAGTAATCCTAATAATACCATGATAAATAAACTCATGGTTTGTAAAATTTTTTTCATGCAATTAATTTATACTAATCCTAAAGTAACCTTAATAACAAAACTAGTGTTTTTTAGCTGGACCATACCAGTTGTCCTTTTACTCACCATTTTTAAATATTCAATCAAGATTTTAAAAATGAAGTTTGATAGCTTATGGATGAGATTATAGAAATTAAAATTATTTAATTTATGTCATAAATCTTTTTTAAAAAGGTATTTTCAAATTCTAAAAAAACTTATATTCAGTAATTAATATTCGAATATATATAATTTGAAATGAAAAACTTTAAATGGGAGGGTGTAATGCCTGCAATCACAACGCAGTTTGATAAAGACTATCAGCTTGATCTAAATGCTTTTAAAATTAATTTAGATGCTCAATTAAGTGCGGGAGTTCATGGAATTATTTTAGGAGGTACGCTAGGTGAAGCAAGCACNATAAAAGACTCAGAAAGAAGCACATTATTGGCTACTACCCTAGAGCAAGTAGAAGGAAAGATTCCAGTAATAATGAATATTGCAGAACAATCAACTACAGATGCTGTAAATTTAGCTCAGAAGGCTGAAGCAGAAGGTTCNAATGGTTTAATGCTTCTTCCTCCGATGCGATACAAAGCAACTGACTATGAAACGGTTTCCTATTTTTCTAGTGTTGCAGAGAGTACTTCACTTCCTATTATGATTTATAATAATCCAGTTGATTATAAGATAGAAGTGACTATAGAGATGTTTGAAAAGCTCTCAAAACACAAAAATATTAATGCGGTAAAAGAATCAACACGTGACACTACAAATGTTACAAGAATGATTAATCACTTTGGAGATCGATTCAAAATCCTCTGCGGTGTTGACACAATAGCAATGGAATGTTTGATGATGGGCGCAAAAGGTTGGGTAGCAGGTCTAGTCGATGCATTCCCAGAAGAGACCGTTGCAATTTATACCTATTGCAAAGTGGGTCAGTGGGATAAAGCTCGTGAGATATTCCGTTGGTTTTTACCCCTTTTAGAATTAGATATATCACCTCAATTGGTACAGAACATCAAATTATGTGAGGTAGCAACTGGTCTTGGAACTGGTTATGTGCGCCCACCTAGAATAGAACTCTCAGGGAAAGTTCATGAAAATGTGAAAAAGATTATTAAAAAAGGACTAGAAAAACGTCCTTATGACCTAGATTATAAAAAATACNTATGATAAGTGGAAANAATTTAGTAGCAGGAAAATGGGANCATAATTCAAAAGCAGAACAATTTCAAACTGTAAATCCAAAAACTAAAGAGCTCATTACGACATTTTTTCAACAAGCCACTTCGGATCAAATTAATGAATCAGTAAAAGGGGCATCTGAAAGTTTTGATCTTTTTGCAGAGACTAGTTTAAAAGATCGGGCGTTTTTCTTGAAATGTATACAAGAAGAAATGCTTTTAGCCAAATCTCAAATATTAGAACTCTACCAACAAGAATCAGCTTTACCAGAGGGGCGAGCAAATGGTGAATTTCAAAGGACTATTGACCAAATTCAAAGTTTTATTGAATTATTACATGAAGGATCATTAACGCAAGTTTGTATTAATACTAAAGGTCCAGACTTGAGAAAAATGCTATACCCAATAGGTCCTATAGTAGTTTTTGGCGCTAGTAATTTTCCATTAGCATTTTCTACCGCTGGAGGTGATACTATTTCAGCTTTTTCAGCCGGATGCCCTGTAGTATTGAAGGCTCATCCTTATCATGCTGGAACTAGTGAGTTGGTTGCTCAGGCTATTAATAAATCTTTAGAAAAATGTAAACTACCTTCAAGTATTTTTTCTCATTTGGGAGGNCAATCTCATGAAATTGGAAGATTGTTGGTCTCTCACAATTTGATTAAAGGAGTTGGTTTTACTGGGAGTCTATCTGGGGGAAAAGCACTATTTGATTTGGCTCAAAAAAGAGAGGAACCTATTCCAGTTTTTGCTGAAATGGGTAGTGTAAACCCCATTTTTATTTTGGAAGATAAACTAAAAACTGATTCTTCATTAGGAAAAGACTTGGCTCAATCTGTAACTCTTGGTACAGGTCAGTTCTGTACTAATCCTGGGTTAATTGTTGTTTGTAATCCAATGAATACTTTTGATTTAGCAAATGAACTTAGCAAGTCTATTGAAGGTTTAGAATTACCTCCGATGGTTCACAGTAATATTCAAAATCAATTCGATAATAAACTAAAAGAACTTGAATCAAAAGGCAAACTGGATACCCTTTATCTTTCTAAAAGTTGTTCTGCTGCAATTGGGTCAGTTCAAGCAACCAAATTTTTAAAAGACCTTAGCCTCGGAGAAGAAGTTTTTGGCCCATTTACATTGATTGTTGAATGTAAAACAAATGAAGAGATGTTGAAAATAGCAACTTTGATGGAAGGTCAATTGACTACTTCGATTCTTGGATCAATTTCAGATCAAGAAATTTCCAAAAAACTTTTATCAATATTAAAGTCAAAGGCTGGAAGAATTCTTTTTGAAGGTGTACCGACTGGAGTAGCAGTAACTCAGGCCATGCAACATGGGGGGCCTTATCCAGCATCTACCGACAGTAGGTTTACTTCCGTTGGAACTGACGCTATTTATCGTTGGTTGCGACCTATTGTTTTTCAGGATTGTCCTAATGACTTACTTCCTGAAATATTGAAAAATGAAAATCCCTTGGGTTTAAAAAGAAAAGTTGATGGTGAAATAACCTCTACAGCATTATGAAAGAAACAGAGCGTATTGTATTTGATTGTGTTGATGCTTATACAGCCGGAAATCCTGTACGTTTAGTAAAATCTCCAAGTCCTGAACTAAAAGGCTCTAATATGGGTGAAAAAAGAATTCACTTTATAAAAGAATATGATTGGATTAGAACAGGCTTAATGTTTGAGCCACGTGGACACGACATGATGAGTGGGAGCTTTTATTACGAACCTCAAGATCCAAAAAACGATATTGCAATCTTATTTATAGAAACCAGTGGGTGTTTACCCATGTGTGGTCATGGATTAATTGGTGCACTTACAATACTTCTAGAAGAGAATTTGGTTAAACCGAAGTGTGAAGGAGAAATTAGGGTAGAGACACCAGCAGGTTTAGTTATTGCAAAATATAATAGACTTGGAGATAAAATTCAATCAGTAAAGTTCACAAACGTTCCCGCATTTCTAGNAAAAACAGCTATTAAAATTGATTGTCCAGATTTAGGATTACTAAAGATTGACGTTGCTTATGGAGGAAACTTTTATGCCATCATTGATATACAAGAAAACTTTAAAGGAATCAAGGCTTATTCTGCAGGGCAACTGGTCGTTTGGAGTAGATTAATTCGTAAACAAATAAATTCACAAAATCATTTTGAACATCCCTTGGATTCTAAGATAAAAGGTTGTAGTCATATATTATGGGGTGGAGAACCAACTTGTGAGAATTCTATTGCAAGTAATGCAGTGTTCTATGGAGATAAAGCCATCGACCGATCACCCTGTGGAACAGGAACTTCTGCTAGAATGGCACAATGGTTTGCGAAGGGTAAATTAAAAGTTGGAGATAATTTTATTCACGAAAGTGTAATTGGATCAATTTTTAAAGGAAAAGTAGAATCTACTACCAATATTGGACCCTTTCAAGGTATTCTACCAAGTATTGAGGGCAATTCTCGTATTACTGGATATAATCAACTTATTTTAGATCCAGATGATCCTTACGTTAAGGGATTTCAAGTTTTATAGATAGTATGACACAAAAAAAGGTAGTTGTAATTGGAGGTGGTATTGTGGGCTTATGCTCGGCTTATTATCTTTCTCAGGAGGGACATGAAGTTACAATTATAGACAAAGGTGACCTAAATTCTGGAGCATCTCATGTAAATGCGGGCTACCTCACACCCAGCCATATAATTCCTATGGCAGCTCCAGGAATGGCAATCAAAGGCTTTAGGTGGATGTTTAAACCTTCAAGCCCTTTTTATATTAAACCTCGTTTAGACAAAGAATTGATTCGCTGGGGGATACAATTTATTAAATCGTGCACACCTAGTCACGTTCAAAGATCAATGAGTACGATACTTGAGATCAATTTGTTAAGTAAAGAGCTTTTTCTTGATATGCAAAAAAGCCAACACTTTAATTTCCATTTGGAAACCAAAGGTCTTTTGATGGCTTATAAAACTTCTCATGCCGAAAAAGAAGAAGCTGAAGTGGTAGCTCAGGCAAAAGATTTGGGACTAAAAATAGATCAACTGAGTCCAGAGGAAGTTTTGAAAAAGCAACCACAAGCTCCTATGAATATTGCAGGAGGTTTTTGGTATGAAAGTGATGCTCACAGTACCCCTGAATTATTTATGCAAAACTTAATTACTTTCTTAAATAAAAAGGGAGTACATTTTTTTTTAGAAAAAGAGGTGACTGGTTTCAAATCAAAGGGTAGCCAGATTCAATCAGTTTATACATCAGCTCAAGAGATTCAAGCAGATGAGGTTGTTTTGGCGAGTGGTGCTTGGTCAGAATCAATTCTAAAAAAATTGAATATTCAACTATCTGTCCAGGCAGGAAAAGGTTATAGGCTAAACCTAAATCAATCTACAGGAATTTCTTTACCTGCAATTTTATTAGAAGCTAAAGTAGCAGTTACTCCTATGCAAGGATTTACTCGTTTTGGTGGAACGATGGAACTGTCAGGAATAAATCATAAAATAAATTCTAAAAGAGTTGCAGCTATTGCCCAAGCTGCTTCAGAATATTATCCCCATGTACACATTTCTCAAGAAGAATTAGCAAACGTAAAATGCGGATTACGGCCATTATCACCAGATGGCTTACCATATATTGGTCGGCATTCAAAATGTAAAAATTTGGTTTTAGCTACGGGGCATTCAATGATGGGATGGAGTTTAGGTCCCGCATCTGGTAAATTGGTTACAGAGATAATTTCCAATCAAAATACTACAATTTCGATTCACCCATTTTCTCCAGAGAGAGGATATGGAATATAAAGATTAAAGAAAATTCTCACTAAAAAGTTTTGGCATATAAAACACCTAAATTAACTTAACGGCTTCCTCTGCAAAATAGGTTGCGATGAGTTGTGCACCAGCACGTTTAAAACATAACAGTTGTTCTAACATGAGNTGATCATGATCAACCCATCCTTGAGCTGAAGCAGCCTTAAGCATAGCATATTCTCCACTTACCTGATAAGCTGCTATAGGTGTTTGAATTGTATTTTTTAAATCACGTATTATATCTAGATATGCCAAGCCAGGTTTTACCATTATGATGTCGGCTCCTTCTTTGATATCATGTTGTATTTCTATTAAAGCTTCACCTCTATTTCCAAAATCCATTTGATAAGTTTTTTTGTCTCCAAATCCAGGTGCAGAATCTAAAGCATCTCTAAAAGGTCCATAAAATGCAGAAGCATATTTTGCACTATAGCTCATAATAATTGTATCATGAAAGTGAGCTTCTTCCAATTGATTTCGGATGGCTAAAACTCGACCATCCATCATGTCACTTGGAGCTATAACGTCAGCCCCTGCCTGAGCATGTGAAAGAGCCATTTCTGACAAAACAGCTAATGTAGGATCATTAACAATTTTTCCTTCTTTAACAATCCCATCATGCCCAAAAGAAGAATAAGGATCTAGGGCAACATCAGTCATAACGATCATTTCAGGGACTGCATTTTTGATGGTTTTAATAGCTTTCTGCATCAGTCCATTGGGATTTATCGCTTCATTTCCTGTATTGTCTTTTAATTCCTGTGCTACCTTAACAAAAAGTAATACAGCTTTTAAATCTTGCTTCCAAAGCGAAACGGCTTTTGATGCAATTAAATCTAATGATAATCTAAAATACCCTGGCATTGAGGGAATGGCTTCTTTGAGTTTTTTACCTTCAACAACAAATAATGGAACAATAAAGTCATTAGGAGTAAGGTGATACTCTTGGAGTAAATTTCTCATACTAGAGGAATTTCTTAATCTTCTATTTCGATTTAATGGATACATGTTTTTTAATTTATTGTATTTTAAGAATTATTTTCAGGAATCTCTGGAGGATCAAAATCCATTTCAACTGTAAGTGGAGTCTCGTCATCAATCCCAACTTTCGGATAATCAGTTTGTCGCTTCTTTAACGTCCCAATTAGCATGAATAGCATTGAGCTTAATATTACAATTAAAAGTACACGTTCGTTAATTAGACTATTTGAAAAATCAATAAATTCAACTTCTTTTAATTGGATAAAAAGTAAGATACTAATTAGTCCTCTTGGAGACATATAAACTAAAGGACTTGGTTTTACTTTAAATGTTGTTACTGTAAAATAAGCATAACGTAAAAGTAACATTATCAATATAATTAGTACACCATAGAAGAGGGGTTGCACAGATTTAAAATCAGCGAGTTGGATAGAAAATCCAAAGAATAGGAAAAAGAAGGTGCGAACTAAGAAAGCTGATTCTGCAGTTAGGATATGAAATTCATCTAATTCTTTTTCAGTCTGATCCAATTCTAAATAATTCTTTAAAAACTGAGGCAGTAGGCTTTTGACATTACTTAAGAAGATGCCAAAAATAAAAATGGTTACTAATGCGGGCAAATGAAAGAGTTTTCCAAAAGCATATACCATAATTAATAGCGCGAGAATAAGGAAAAATTTTACGTGATGATCAATCTGACGGATCAATCTAAAAAGGATATATGTAATTGCTATAGAAATAACAACCACTCCAAGAATTTGAAAAAATAGAGAAATTAAGGGGGTAGTTCCAATTAAAAGCTGATTAGTTTCAAATTGCCGTAGTGCATAATTAAAAATCATAATCCCCAAAATATCAGAAAAGGTTGATTCGTAAACCACAAATTCCCGATCTTTGTTGAGTAGTCCAGCTGCAGAGGGAATCGCAACTGCACTGCTAATTATAGCTAATGGAATGGCTGAGAGTATTGCCAACTGAGTATTCATTTCGAATATGTTGGTAAACATCCATTTCAATGCAGTAATATTGATAATTAAAATAACTAATGCAGCGAAAAATCCTTTCAAAATAATAGGAAGTTTTTCTTTTTTAATCTCCAATTCCAAAGCACCTTCTAAAACAATTAAAATCAAACCAATTGTTCCGAGTACAGGAATAAGATTATCCAAAAATCCAATTTCATCATAACCGTTTGCTGAAATAATTATCCGAACGATAATACCAGTAAACATTAATAAAATGACGGAAGGGAATTTTGTTTTTCGCGAAAAAGCATCAAAGAGATATGAAAAAATTATAAGCAATGGAAAAACGAACAAGATCATAAGTGTATTCATAGACTCTTATTTTAGTTTAAAATTTTAGTTTAAAATACAAAAATTGAGATGGAATTTTATTTTCTTTAAATCCATTCCCTTGGATTTTTTAATATAGTTATAAGTTTGAATTCCTCACTTTCTTGTGCAGGTTCATGATTATAGCGCCACTGAACATAAGGTGGAAGGCTCATCAAAATACTTTCAATACGTCCATTTGTTTTAAGACCAAAGAGGGTTCCCTTGTCGTGGATCAAATTAAACTCCACGTATCGTCCACGTCGAATTTCTTGCCAATTCCTGTTTAATTTACTGTATAATTGATCTTTCCTTTTATTTAATATGGGCATATAAGAGTCTAAAAACACATCACCTACTCCAGTGACAAAATCAAATCGATCTTGAATATTGAATTCTTTGTTTGCTTTCAAATAGTCAAAAAATAATCCTCCAACTCCGCGACTTTCATTTCTATGTTTGTTGTAAAAATATCTGTCACAATTATCTTTG
>PAFO01000037.1 GCA_002705385.1 Flavobacteriaceae bacterium | reverse complement strand
CAATAGTAAAGAAATTAATCCTGAAGAGATCATAGCTGCAATTTCACTCCATGCATTTATACGCCACCAAAACCATCTTAAAATAAAGATTAATCCTGTGCCTGCTCCAAAAACTAAAAGTAAATTAAAAAGCTGGATTGCATTTTGGAGCAAAAGTGCTAATAATGTACTCAATAACATTAAAACAACTGTTGATAATCGACCAACAGCCACTAATCTTTTTTGTGAAGCATCAGGGTTAATTTGTCTTTTGTAAAAATCATAAACGATATATGAAGAGCCCCAGTTTAATTGAGTAGAAATTGTGCTCATATATGCTGAAATTAATGAGGCTAAAACTAACCCTAAAAGTCCTGTTGGAAGCTTTGTAAGCATTGCAGGGTAAGCCAAGTCATTTCCTAATTTATCTGCTGTTATATTAGGAAATGCGACCTGTATACTTTCTATGTCTGGAAACACAATTAATGAAGCCAATGCCACTAATATCCAAGGCCATGGTCTTAAGGCGTAATGCATAATATTAAAGAAAAAGGTTGCGCCTATTGCATGGTTTTCATCTTTTGCAGCAAGCATTCGCTGAGCAATATAGCCTCCACCTCCAGGCTCAGCTCCTGGGTACCATGAACTCCACCACTGAACTGCTAATGGAATAATTAAGAGTGTAATTAAGGCTTCTCGATTTCCAAAGTCAGGTAGTATCGAAATTTTATCAACTACATTTTCGTGAGAAAGCAAAGCTTTCATTCCACCAACCTCAGGCAGATTTACAAGATAATAGGCCGCTCCTATGGCTCCTCCCATTGCAACAAAAAATAAAATAACATCAGTGTACACAACACCTTTAAATCCTCCTATAGCACTGAAGGTTACTGTAACTAAGCCTGCTGTAATTACGGTCTCCCATGGCTCTAATCCGAGCATAATCCCGCCTATTTTTATCGCAGCAAGTGTAACTGAGGCCATTGTGATTGTATTAAAAATCACCCCTAGATAAATTGCTCTAAACTTTCTTAGAAAACTTGCTGGTTTACCTCCATAACGCAATTCGTAGAATTCTAAGTCGGTATTCACATTAGATTTTCTCCATAGCTTAGCATAAACAAAAACAGTCAAAAGTCCTGTAATTAAAAACGCCCACCACACCCAATTGCCTGAAACTCCATTAGTCCGAACTAAATCCGTAACTAAATTAGGTGTGTCTGTTGAAAATGTTGTTGCCACCATTGAAAGACCCAGAAGCCACCAAGGCATACTCTTACCTGACAGAAAAAAATCATTTGCACTCCTGCCGGAAGCCTTTGAAACATAAATCCCAATACCTAAAGAAACCGCAAAAAATAGAAAAATAATTAGCCAATCGAATGTTGCTAATTCCATAAGTTTAAATTAATTGGATTTTTTAAAGATAAATAAAAATGTTGTTTTAAATTAAATAGTTGTAAAAAGGCTTGAGAATGAAGTGAATTCATCCTAGGTTTGTGATTTCTTTTCATATAAAAATAATGAGAAATTTAGTTTTATCTGTTTTTTGTTTTCTTGCCTTGGGAATCAATCCCTTATATGGACAAATCGTAGGTGAATCAAATGAATCGATCAAACTCCAAGCTCCACCTCCTGAAAAAAATAGTCCNAGTTTGCTTANTCCNAAACCACAAAAACAATTTCTTTCAGAAGATTTTTTTAACCCAAAAATAGAATTTAAAGACCCCAAAAGNGATCTTAATAATCCNCCTNTAAATTTTGGNAAAGGTGAAGAGTTTCTTGATCCAGGNAAACGNTACTTAAATCGATTGAATAGACGNCCTGAAAAAGAAAAAAATCCAAATCAATTNAAAGTTGANNAGTACTTAGGTGATTTTCGAAATAATGGNAAGTTTGTTCAGATAGCAGTTCGNGATCACGAATCTCCNGANGGAGATCTTATTAGAATAATGCTTAATGATAAAGAAGTTGTTTCAAGAGTTTTGCTTCAAGAGCGCTTCAAAAGTATTTCTNTAGACTTGGTGCCAGGCTTTAATAAAATTGATTTTGTGGCTTTAAACCAAGGAGANTCNGGACCAAATACTGCTGAGGTTCGCGTTTTTGATGATCAGGGGAAGTTAGTAGGTGCTAATCGTTGGAATCTTGCCACAGGTGTAAAAGCAACTTACATCATAGTTAANGAAAATTAAGCCTTNTAGACTTCAAGCATACCCTTAATGAATAGATCTACTTCATCTAANGTNCCTGTGCTAATTCTACACCAGTCATAAAAGGGAGGAAANGGTCTNCCAATTCGAACGCCTTTTTTCAACATATTAGGCCCAAGGTCTCGTATATCNCTCTTTGAATGGAAAAATATAAAGTTNGTATGNGAAGTCACATAATCCAATTTNAAGTGCTCTAAAAGCTTATAAATTCGNTGTTTCGCTTCTTTATTTTTTTCTAAGGAAAACTTGTAAAATTCCTCATCCTTNAGTGCTTCTTTAGCTGCNTCAACNGCAAGTACATTACTCATTGCAACAACATTTTTTCGGATTTGGTTTGCAATTTCNGGTTTTGCTATTAGNTATCCTANCCGTAACCCAGCCATTCCATAAACTTTNGAAAAGGTTTTGGAAACAATGACATTATCNCCTCGTTTGACAGCATCAATCATACTAGGATAGTTTNGTGTTTCNATAAAATCATAATAGGCTTCNTCAGAAAATACNATTGTTTTTTTACTTGCNACGTCACAAAAATCTGTAAGNTTTTTNGCAGGAACTAATGTTCCAGTNGGATTATTNGGATTACACAAAAATACCAGTTTGGTTTTGTNTGAAATTTGACTTTCAATGGAATCTAAATCATATCCTTTGTCTGCTCCAACAGGAACCCANTTTACAGTAGCTCCCCATTGTTTNGCATAGTCCATCATAGCCAAAAAGGTAGGTTGACCAGATATAATCTCGCCTCCATTTGCTGCAAANGTTATACCAGCTATTTTTAATCCNTCTGTTGACCCTCCAGTAACTATAANNGATTCCGGGCTTACNCCNTGCTTTTTNGCTAACTGAGTTGCCAAATCNTCCGAGTAAGCATAAGGATAGCGNCANGCATGCATAAAGGAGTTTTTTATCCTCTCTTGAACACGTTTAGAGGGTCCATAAGGATTTTCATTAGAGCTAAGTCGTATAATCGGCTCTAAACTCCTGGGTTTAAAGTTTTCTTTTTCTTGAGCGGATAGGATTGTTGATGGTGCCAATATCAATCCTCCAATTCCCATTGAGGCTTTAAGCCAATCCCTTCTTGATTGCATATTTAATGATTTTTNATAAAGTTCAAATATTTTTAAATGAAAACAAAATTAAATCTTTACTTTACNGNATGAGTGATCTAATAGCTTATCTTGAAACAACAATTCAAGNACTAATAAGTCCACTAGAGTGGATAATGCTTTTTACNNTTATTGGCGGGGGNATCTTCTTGATCATTCNNAGTAAGGGANTNCCTTTTTTAAAAATTCAACGTGCTTTTAAATTACTTTTTCATAAAGAAAAGTCTNTAGGTATTTCTCGTTTTCAAGCACTCTCAGCTGTTCTTGCNGCNACTGTNGGACTTGGAAATATTTCAGGNGTTGCAATTGCTATTCATATGGGTGGTCCNGGAGTACTTGTTTGGATGTGGNTTACTGCTTTAATTGGAATGACNATNAAATTTTACTCTTGNACATTGGCCGTTCAACTTAGNNNTCTTGAAGATNANGGGCTACCTTTAGGTGGTCCNATGTTTTACATGNAATTAGGAATAAAAAAATGGGGNAAAACACTAGCAATNTGGTTTTCAATTGCTGGNCTTTTTGGNGTGCTTCCTGCNTTTACTGCAAATCAACTTACCCAAACATTTATGAATGTAATTGAGCCAGATTCNTTCATNGCCATAGGAGAATTTCAATGGAAATTCATAGTTGGATTANTTCTTTCAATTGTAAGTTCTTTTGTTNTTTTTGGTGGGCTAAAATCTATTGTAAAAGTTACATCTAATTTGGTTCCTTCAATGGTTGCGCTTTACTTTCTAATGGGAATCTTCATACTAATATCCAACAGTGATGCAATAATCCCCACTTTTAGACTAATTCTTAAAGAAGCTTTTAATTTAGAGACTGCGGTTACTGGTGGTTTTTGGGGACTTGTTATTTTAGGGGTAAGAAGAGCTGTTTTTTCAAATGAAACTGGTGTAGGAAATGCCCCAATGTATCATGGTCAATCACAAAGTTCTAAGGGTACTGACGAAGGTTTAGTTGCTATGCTTGGCCCACTATTTGATACTATCTTGGTTTGTACAATTACAGGGCTAATTGTAATCATAAGTGGAGCATACCAAATGCCAAATCTCAATGGTATCGTGCTAACTTTGGAAGCTTTCAGAAGATTATTTTTTGGATTTGGTGATCAACTCCTACTACTCATGGTTTTTGTGTTTGGAATTTCAACCCTTTTTACTTATTCATATTACGGAGTTAAGTGTTTTGGATTTCTTACTCAAAAAAAATGGGGTGTTTATTACAATTATTTCTATATAGGTAGTATTGTCTTTTCTGCATTAGTAACGGTAGAGGTTGTTATAGGAATCATTGATTTGGCCTTTGCCCTTATGTGTATACCAAATATGATTGCTGTCATTTATTTATCCAAGCTTGTAAATAAAGAAATGCGAGAAAGAAAATGGATAAGCTAAAATTTCTTATAAAATCTAATCTAGGCTTGGGGGGCCAGGTAAGATGCGAGGAACATATTCCTTTATTTTTCTATTTTTTTTAAAATCATCTTTTACTGCCTCTACTAACTTTGGACTCTTATAAAAGTCGGCCATGGTCATTGATAATGCTTTTGCAGCATATATCATCCCCTTATGCCCTATAGACATTCCTGTACAAGCNACAACAGCCCATGAGTGCCAGGGCCCTCCTTTGGATGCAACAGTTGCAGACATTCGAACCGTTGGAACAACTTGACTTACATCTCCCACATCCGTTGACCCTCCATTAGCAGGAAGTGCTGGTTGCATAGGGACTATAGATCCGTCTATTCCAANTTGTGGTTTACCAGTTTCTTTCAAAATAGTATTTGCATAAGTAATTTCGTCTTCTGTATATGTGATTTCACCGATTGCCTCCATATTATTTTGCATAACTTGAGCTCCTGTTCTATTCACCAAAATTTCATATATCCCTGAAATGAGTTTTGTCTCGTATTTNGTCCCTGTCATTAGTGAAGCTGCTTTTGCAATATTTAGTGCTCTTTCATAGAGCACGTTGACNTTTTCAACGCTATTCCCTCTTAGGCGTGTCCAAATTCTTGCGTAATCTGGAACTACATTGACCACATCTCCTGCAGCTTCAATTTGATAATGAATTCTTGAGGTTGGCAAAANATGTTCGCGATAATAATTTAGTCCAGTAGTATAAAGTTCCATGGCATCTACTGCACTATTTCCATTCCAAGGATCTGCCGATGCATGGGAGGTATCGCCATAGAACATAACTCGATAATCAACCAGTGCTTTACTTGTGTCGGTCCCAGTGATATTACTGTCTCCTGGATGCCAATCCATACAAATGTCAAGTTGATCAAAAACCCCTTCTCTTACCATCCAAACTTTTGCAAATATTGTTTCTTCTGCAGGTGTTCCATAAAAAATAACTGTGCCCTTGAATGTGCCTTTTTCAATCTGCTCTTTTATAGCTACAGCTGCCCCAAGGCTAGCAGTACCAAAAAGATTATGACCACAACCGTGACCGGCACCACCTTCTACGCGGGGCTCTTTTTTAGGCTGCCTTTTTTGAGAAATTCCAGCATTTGCATCAAATTCACCTAAAATACCGATGACTGGTTTTCCTGATCCAAACTTCGCCATAAAAGCCGTTGGGATGTCAGCTACATTTTCAGTAACCTCGAAGCCATTNGCACGGGCATAGTCTTTTAAAAGTTTGGAGGAGGTAAATTCTAGCAATGACGTTTCTGCAGCTTCCCAAATAGCATCACTAATTGATATTAGATTTTTCTGCTGTTTTTCAATCGATGCTTGTATTTCTCTTTTGATGGGTTTTAACTCTTGCTCATTAAATGATATAATATCTGATACCTCTTTTGTTTGACTAATAGTTACTGAAGTAAAAGTAAGTGCTAGAAACACATAAATAAGTTTTTCCATTTTTTAAAGTTTTTTTTTCTTTTTAGTTGGTATAAAGATTCCTAAGCATAATGAAATACATCCTCCTAATACATACGGCCAATCAATAAAAGAAAGTTTATTAAACATAATTATTACAACGATGCTGCAAAGGATAAATACTATTCCAAATATAATTTTCAATACCAATCTTAACAAAGTTTGTTTAGTTTGACTTCAATTTACGTAATAGTTATTAAAGTTGCTTATTTTTAACTTATGGTAAGATTTTATCTTGTTGGCCTATTAATCCTTTTTACCGCTATAATGGCAAATTATCTTGTGGGAAAATTACAGCTTAAATCATGGTATGAACTGATTAATGGGCTTATAAGCTCCAGGAACTATTGGTCTGAGGTGACTATAAAAGATGGTCTATGGCTTTTCTTTTTTTACCCACTATTACTAGGATTAGGGTCTTCACTTGGTAACTTTATTTACATTAAACTTTTTTCTTCATGATCAGTACTGTAAAATATATTGGTGACCTTCGTACAGAAGGAATTCATATATCATCTTCAAAAAAACTTATAACAGACGCCCCTTTAGATAATCAGGGAAAAGGTGAAGCCTTTTCTCCTACCGACACAGTGGCAACAGGATTAGCGTCATGTATACTAACCATTTTAGGAATAAAAGCAAGAAGTGTTAAAATTAACCTAAACGAAACTTTCGCAGAGGTTAAAAAAATTATGGGCACAAAACCAAGAAGAATTATAGAAATAAAAGTTGATATTTATTTTCAAGTTATCGTTGAACCGAAACTTAAATTAATATTTGAGAGGGCTGCGCTTAGTTGTCCTGTTGCTAATTCATTACATCCTGATATAAATCAAAACATCAGGTTTCACTGGCCTGACTGAATGATTTTTTCGCTAAAAGAATCAAACTATAGACCAAAATTCCTACTGGACCTAATATAAATGTAAAAAGAAGCGGTAGGACAATGATTTTATTTGATATTTTTTCTTTTCTACTGTGCTTAATAATCCATGTCCCTACCCAAAAATCAAAAGCTAAATAGTGAAGCCAACCTGCTGCTGCAGATTCAGGTGTAGCTTTTTTAAATAAGGTAACTATTCCGTTTAATGAACTGAAATCAGCTTCCATTAAACCTCCAGAAATGATTATGAAATAAATGTAAAAAAAACTTAGTGTTAATGGAATCCAAGGATAGGAAATCAGTATTTCAGAAATTTTTTTTTGTGGAGAAATAATTATTGCCCCCCAAGCAATCAAAATCAAAATATTACAGAAGTTGAAGATTAAAGATGTCATAAATAATTGGTTATTATTCTTTAAAGCAAAATACTCTTTTTAATTTAGTCTGCATGTTGCTGTTTAAAAATATCAATGGAAATACTATAGATCCTGTTTCACATACATTGGAAGTAATTAAAAATTACCCTTATGCTGAAATTCATATTGGGACTGATTCCCAAAACATAGGAAAACAAAGCCGTTATACCACTGTAATTGCATACAAATTAGGCAGTAGAGGTGTTCACTACATCTTAAGTAAAAATAACGTTAACTCTATTCGAGATATGTGGACACGTCTTTGGAAAGAGGCAGAAATGAGTGTCGATACTGCTGAATGGTTAACCCAAAAGGTAAGTGTAAGAGTAGAAATTGATATGGATTACAATAGTGATGAAAATTTTAAGTCGCATAAATTAATTTCTGCAGCAAAAGGTTGGGCAAATTCTTTGGGATATAAAGTAAATGTAAAACCTAATAATCAAATTGCCACTCGTGCAGCTGATTATCACTGTAAATAATTAACGTGTTCTAAAAACCTGTGTGAAATATGCGACACTATCTTTTGTAAATGCAACTCCAACTCCCAATTCAACAAAATCTCCTATCATGTTAGCATAATGACCAGGTGAATTTTTCCATCCCTCAACAACACATTCTGCAATAGCTTCAGCACTTCTTGTATCGCCACAACTTGAAACATTTTCAAACCATGGTACATATCCAATATTTTCCGCTAGTTTTGAATAGGTATAATTAAGATCCGAAGCTCTATCTGATGGAGATTTCCCCTGATGATCTTCATGATCAAAAAAATCATAGTTGATCATATTATCACTATGAAGTGTAGCAAGAATATCCATTTCATCATCTTGAACCAAATCTGTTAGCTCTTGTGTATTTCTTATATTATTTGTTTTGGATAAAATTTTTGAGGCTATTTCTTGCTTTAGACTCAGGCTTTCCAATGAATCAACTTCGGTCGGTAGTGGTGCTTTATTACATGATATAAAAAACGAACTGAAAAGTATAATGAAAAAAGTCTGAAAATGCATTATTAAATTTTTACCTAAGGTACACAATTTGTCTATCTTTAATGAAATCCAGAAAAGAATAAAAAATGAGTTTTATAATCATCGCGCCCCCTGTTCCAACTCAAAAATGGAAAGAAGAGCTAGAATTGATTGCCCCTGAAATCCCTTTGATAATTGGCGCCGAAACAGATCGCCCAGATGATATTATTTGTGCAATGGTTTGGAAACAAAAGCCTGGTATTTTAAAACATTTTAAAAACTTGAAATTGATTTTTTCAATGGGAGCTGGAGTTGATCATATCCTTGCAGATAATACAATTCCAGAAAACATTCCCATTTGCCGAGTTGTTGACCCTCAAATGGCATTTTCAATGAGTAATTTTATTTTAATGGCTGTTCTAAATCACCATCGTTCTTTTTATGACTATAAAAAAGCTCAGGATAAAAAAAAATGGGCTCAATTTGAATTTGAAGAAAAAAAATTAAAAATTGGCGTTTTAGGTACAGGTTTCTTAGGGATGGATATTGCAAAAAAGCTTCACAATTTAGGGTTTGAAGTAACAGGATATAGTACTTCTGATAAAGAGGCTCCATTTCCTTCTTATGCTGGAGATGAGATAGATACTTTTCTTTCTAAGATTAATGTCTTGATCTGTTTGGTTCCCTATACTCCAAAAACGGAAGCTCTTTTAAGCTATGATCTCTTTAAGAAATTAACTCATCCAACATATTTGATTAATGTTTCTAGAGGATCTGTTCAAATTGAAAATGATATCATAAGAGCTTTGGATGAGGGAATACTAAACGGAGCTTTTTTAGATGTTTTTGAACAAGAACCTCTCCCCATTGAGAGCCCTTTATGGGAATATCCCTCCGTACAAATTAGCCCTCATGTTGCAAGTTTAACTTATCCGAAAGAAAGTGTTCGCCAGGTCATAGAGTGCCTGAATCGGATTGAAAAAGGACTTGACTTGCCCAATAAAGTGGATCGCAAAAAAATGTATTAGGAAAGTTCTATTGCCTTTGCCAACTTTTCCATGCCAAAACGAATAGGATCAGTAACAGGGAGTTGTAATTTTTCTTCTAACCCGGCTATATATTTTTCAGATTCTAACTTTGAAAATGTACTCGTATTAGCGGCTATACCAACAACTTTTGATTGAGGATAGGTGCCAAAAACAGTGCATAGAGATTCATTTAAATTAATGAACTTTTTTAAATCAGGTATTTTAATATTTTCAGGGCTTCTTAACGTTTGCATTTCGGCCCGTAAACACAAAATTAGATGAGTCGGACAGCTTCCTCTAATTAAAGGGAGCGTAGCGGTGCTACCAGGATGCAGAAGAGAGCCCTGCCCTTCAATTATTACAATGTCTTTATCTTCTTGATCCATAACCGATTGTTCAACAGCACCGCAGGCATGATCAACCTTAAAAGCATCAAGAGGAATTCCCTTGCCTGTAACGGTAATACCAATTTGACCGGTCGCTACAAAACCAATATTTTCCTTATTTTCAATATAATGAGAGTAAAGCTCAAGCCCTGCTGTCATTTTTCCTACCGCCATATCTGTTCCAATGAAAAGAATACGTTTGTTTTTTTAAAGATGCTGCTTTACCAGATGCTATACTTGGACTAAACTGAGGAATTCGAACATCCCATATCCACTGATTTTTGGGATTTTTAATATAGCCNTCCCATTTTTNACTGAGCAGATCATGCAGCCCATTAACAATGCTTAATCCTGCTTTTAAGGCTNCCTCAATTATTGGATTCCAGCTTTCAGGAATTTTTCCACCTGATGGTGCAATACCCAAAATTAAAACCTCAGCCCCTTTGTCAATAGCTTCTGTTAAATTTGGTAGAATAGGAATATTCTTTGAGGTTGGCATGTAATCTTGTATTGGCTTNCCTGCTAGTTTATTATCAATAACACCAACAATAGGATTAGGGAGATAACGTACAACTCCACATCCCATTTTACCATAGTCGCTATCAATATGTGCTTCCATATAAACTGCTATCTTNTGTGAAGGTTTAAGCATAAAATTCTTCTTTTAATTCTGCTCCATGGCCAGGTATATCTAAAGGAGAAGTAATTCCATTTATCATCGGTGCTCCATTAGAAGGGTCGGGATTTAAATTGTAATGAGAATCTAAATCGATATGATCTATCCCCCCTGAAATTGATGCAGCAGCTGCAATAGCAACCGAGGACTCACTCATACAACCAATCATTGTTTTTAGCCCATGGGCTCTTGCTGTTGAAATAATTCGCAAAGCTTCGGTAATGCCCCCACATTTCATCAACTTCATATTTACACCATCTACATGACTTGCAAAAGTGGGTATATTTTCAGCAATCCTNCAGGATTCATCAAGATAAATAGGTAATGGTCGATTTTTATATAAATGTTTTAACAGAGATTCTTCCCCTTCTTTTAAAGGCTGTTCAATATAATCTACTTTTCTGTCTGCCAACCATTGCATCATATGTTGTGCCTGAGGAACATCCCAACCCCCATTTGCATCAACCCGTAACTTTACATCGTAATTTTGAGTACTTTTTACAACTTGTTCAAACATGGCTTTATCTGCATCTAAACCCTTGGGAGAGCCTAATTTTATTTTCAAAGATTTAACAGTTGTTCCATCTAAGAGTAAAGGTACTCGTTCTTTCACTACTTCTGGTGGATTAATACCGATAGTTACCGAAGTGGGTGTTTGTGGTTTTGAAAATCCAAGCATTTGATACAGCGGGAGTCCAGCTTTTTTAGCAGTCCAGTCCCACAAAGCGGTATCCAAAGCAACATATGCGCATGGAGGAACTTGTTGTATTTTAGCGATATCATAGAGTGATTGTATTGATTTTCCTTCAATTCCTTGAGCAATAAACTCCTCTAGAATTTGTTGTACTTTCTTCGAAGAACTTGCCCCTTCAGTTAATCCAGGTGCTGCCTCGCCCCATGCTCTGATTCCATCTTTCTCAAGGCATAAAAATATATTCTCTGATTTATAATTAACCCCTCTACTAATAGCTAATGGAAATCGTTTTTCGAGATTTACTTTATAAAATGTGATCTTCATTTTCTCTATTAATAAAAAGTTAATTGAATTTTGTCTTAAGTTTAAAAGACATCTCGAAAATACGTATTTATTTGAAGTTAAAAAAAGGAAAGCATCGAAGGATATTCATTTAAATAAACCCTTTTTATTAGATAAGTTTTTACTCAATTTTTCTAAAGAAATTCCNCTTGTTTCCGGCATCATANAATGGACAAAAATCAATTGAAGCATCATAAAGAATGAAAAAAATAAAAAGACCACTCCTGCCCCTATACTGGAAAATAAAATAGGAATAAATGAAGGAATTATTGCAGCTNAAACCCAATGAACACTTGAGCCAAAAGATTGGCCAGCATTACGCAAATGGTTAGGAAATATCTCTGAAATAAATACCCAAATTACTGTTCCTTGGCCAATAGCATGTGAAGCAATAAAAATAAATAAGAAGATNGGGATTAAGATTCCTCCCCACTGAAAAAAGAATGCACAAGCTACAAGACTTAAAGAAATAATATATCCAAAAGAGCCTATATACATCAACTGTCTCCTTCCAAGTTTATCAATTAATGAAATTCCTATAAATGTAAATATCAGGTTAGTTACTCCAATACCTACACTACTAAGCAANGATGTGCTTTCTCCTAATCCTCCCTCTTCAAAAATTCTTGGGGCATAATATAAAAATGCATTAATACCTGAGAGCTGGTTAAAAAAAGCAACTAAAAATGCTAGTTTCAGAGGAAAACGATACTTTGAAAAAAAAATTGAGTCTTTAATATCATGCTTGGAATTATCCGCTTTAATTTCTGAAANNAATACATCAAAAAAGCCATTTGGATTTATTTTAGAGTAAATAGCTTTAGCTTCATTTANTCTATTTTTGGTAATAAGCCATCTTGGACTCATGGGTATTTTCAGACAAAGAAAAGTATAAAATACAGCAGGAAATGNTTCTATCCCCATCATCCACCGCCAATCATGATTTCCTATACCACTTAATAGATAATTCGAGACAAAAGCTAATAAAATTCCCAATACCAANCTAAATTGGTAGAGTCCAACTAACCGTCCTCTGTCCTTAGAGGGAGCAATTTCTGAAATGTATGCAGGTGCCGCAATTGTTGAAATCCCTACACCCAATCCTCCTAAAAATCTAAATCCTGCAAAAGTAATAGGGTCATTTGCTAAAGCAGATCCTAAAGCAGAAATCGTGTAGAATATTCCAATCCATAATAAAGTTTGTTTTCTGCCAAAGCGTTGGGTTGGTATGCCTCCAAAAATAGCACCAACTACAGTNCCCCATAGNGCCATTGCCATTACAATAAAACCATGAAACCTATCAGAAGAATCCCATAAAGTCTGTAATTTTTTATCTGCTCCAGAAATGACTACAGTATCAAAACCAAAAAGAAATCCGGCAAGTGCTGCCACTAAAGACCAATAAAAGACCTGTTTCACTTTAAAAGTTTTTGTTTAGATGATTTCCAGGGAATAATTTTTCATAAAAATAAAGAATTAAACATTATTGGGCTTTTTCTTATAAATTATTTGACACATACATTTTAAATTAACAGCTGTGCTTATTTTAAAGTCTGTATATTTAAGCTAAACGTATTTGTATGAGATTATTGAAAAGTTTTTTCGGATCATTAGCCTTGGTGACACTTATAGCTGGTTGCATTAAAACTAATAATTCAGTGTTGTATGAAGAAAGAAAGGTTTCCGGGCTTCAAAAAACTGTTGAGGTCCTTCGAGATCAATGGGGTATTAACCACCTTTATGCTAAGAATCAATACGATTTGTTTTTTGCTCAAGGGTATAGTGCAGCTGAAGATCGTTTATTTCAATTTGAAATTTGGAGAAGACAAGCTAGTGGAACAGTAGCAGAAATTCTTGGTGAAAAGGAATTGAAAAGAGATATTGGTACACGTCTATTTAAATACCGAGGCGACCTTGATCAAGAATTGAATCATTACCATTCAGATGGAAAGAAAATTATTGAAGCATATGTTAATGGTGTCAATACATATATCAAATCCGTTTTGCAAAACCCTGAAAAATTACCTTTACAATTTAAGATTTTAGGTATACAGCCAAAGCTTTGGACGCCTGAAATAGTTATTTCCAGACATCAAGGGTTATTAGGAAATATTGGACAGGAACTGGAAATCGGTAGAGCAGTTGCGCTTATTGGTGAGCAAAAAGTTAAAGATTTACTTTGGTTTCACCCTAGAAATCCTGAATTGGAGTTAGATCCAAAGATTGATAAAAATTTACTTTTTGATGATATCCTTGCTCCATATTTTGCTTTTAGAAAACCCGTTCTGTTTCAGGCTAATGACTTGGAAGAACATTATCGGTCTCAAGTAAATATTGTTGCTTTAAATCAGAACAATGGGCTCTCAAATGATTCTCTTGATATAGGTAGTAATAATTGGGTCATATCAGGTTCAAAAACAATAGATGGAAACACCTATATGGCCAATGACCCTCATAGAGCTATTACGGTTCCTTCTCTTCGTTATATGGCTCATTTAGTTGCTCCAGGTTGGAATGTGATCGGGGGTGGGGAACCAGAAATTCCTGGGATTTCAATTGGACATAATGGCATTGGCGCTTGGGGATTAACTGTTTTCAGAACTGATGGTGAAGATTTGTATCAATACCAACTCAATCCAGAAAATCCTCTTCAATATAAATATCAAGGTGAATGGAAAAATTTCAAGATAATTAAAGAAATANTCAAGGTCAAAGGAAAAGAGGATGTGGAAGTCGATTTGTATTACAGTCACCACGGGCCAATCACTTACCTAAATTTGGAAGAACTTAAGGCTTTTGGTATTCGCTGTGCTTGGTTAGAACCNGGAGGCTCACCCTATTTAGCTTCATTACGCATGGATCAAGCAAAAAATTGGGATGAATTTAGAACTGCTTGTGAATTTAGTCATATCCCTGGAGAGAATATGATTTGGGCTGATCAGGATGGTAATATAGGGTGGCAGGCTGTTGGAATTGCACCCATTCGAAATCATTCAAGTGGATTAGTCCCAGTACCAGGTGACGGAACTTACGATTGGGATGGTTATCTGCCAATACGAGAAAAGCCTAATAGTTTAAATCCAAAAATAGGATTTATAGCCACTGCAAATCAAAATGTAACTCCCTCTAATTATAACCATTGGAATGCTATTGGTTTTTCCTGGTCTGATCCATATCGTGGAGACAGAGTAAATGAATTNTTAAATAATAAAAATAATTTGAATTTGGAGGATATGAGAAAATTACAAACTGATGTGGTCTCATTACCTGCAAGAATATTAATTCCCTTACTAAATGAATTAAAGTTTGAAGATTTAGAATTAAGGATTAAAAAACAATTGCTCAAGTGGGATCAAAATCTGGCCCCAAAATCTGTTGAAGCTGCTATATATGTTAATTGGGAAGATAAAATAAAAGAAGAAGCTCACGAAAAATTCGTTCCAAAAAAAGTAAAGCCACACCTTCAAAGTCTTCAATTAAAAAGAATTTTAGATTGGGTCCAAAATCCAAAAAATAGTCCTTTTAAATCACTTTATTCGAGAAACTTATTTCTTAAAAAAACCTTTAAAGAAGNNATTNGTGAATTAAAAATTCATCTTGGTGATGATCTTTCTAAATGGCAATATGGGCAAGAAAAATATAAGCATAGCTCTCTTATACATTCATTAGCNGCTGTATCTAGANCAGAAATTGCTTCCAAACTATCTCTTGNTACTTATCCCCGTGGGGGTAACGCTTATACTCCAAATTCAACAGGAAGTAATAAGCGTCAAACTAGCGGTGCAAGTTTTAGAATGATAGTTAATACAGGTGACTGGGATGCAACTATAGGNACAAATGCCCCCGGGCAATCAGGAGATCCGAATAGTCCTTTCTACAGTAATTTATATGAAGCTTGGTCTAAAGATGAGTATTTCCCTGTTTATTACACCAAAAATAAAATACAAAAACACCTTTTCAAAAAGACCGTTTTAAAACCTAAATAAATTAAATTTAAAAATCTTTTGGAAGAGAATTTATCCTATAGGGATCTTTTGGAACAGTAATGTGATTCCCCAAGAATATTGCATTTAGAAACATACGGTTAGTCCCATATGCTGTCCCTCTAAAATTAGGGTTTTCTGCAAACATTACAACTCTTCCTTTTCCACTTGATGCTACTATCACAGGGGCTGAATACGGTAAAAAGTTTTCCCTTATCCCTTTAGAAATATAACCATCGATATGTGGATCTTCAGCATATACTACTGGTGATCCATATGGGCTTTTACTTGGCCTTAACCAAACTCTATTATTTTTGAAGAGACTGATAGTCTTTGTATTATACCCAAAATTAATAGGATGACTTAAATCCATGATCCCATTTAAAAATACTCCCCCTAATTCCTCTCTTCCTAAATTTTGATCTGCATCAACATATGGTATTGTCATTNTTTTTGATAAAGAATCTTTTACATTTTCAACTAATTCTTCATTTACAATCCCATTATTTATTAAACTTTTATTTGATGTTCCNATTGAGATAATNGTGTTACCTTTTNAAANCCATTTTTTTAGTTTGTCTGATATTTCCTTCCCCCAGTTGTAAGTCCCAGAGACCAAAACCAAAGTATTGTAATTTTCAAAATCAACATTACCTAATCTATGGGAATGTATTTTAGTAATAGGAATTCCGACACGTGTGTCTAAAAGATGCCATACCTCACCAGCTTCGTATGCTCGGATACCATCACCAATTATCATTAAAGACTTAGGCNTTTTAATAACTTTAACATTCCGACTACCTAAATCAATTCCTTCTAAACTTAATCCCGAGTTAAGCCCATGAATTTGGATTTGGTGTTTCAACTGAAGCTTTTTCATAATGTTGAATATTTCTTCTTCTGTTTTATTTTGAAGCTTTACTGGTACAATTATTGACCCATAAGGGAATACAAAATTATTTTTTGATTTGAAAGGTTTAAAAGCTACTGTTGCTATAAGATTTACATTCTGAATATCTTGAATTAAGGCAGGAATATTATAATCTTGAGAGTTAATCGCATAAGCATAATTTGATTTATTGATTGCCTCTAACTCGATAAAATTGGATAAATTCTTTATTTTTATCCCATTAGAAACTTTATTTTTTGGTTCATATTTAATGTTATAAAAATTTGCCACAGACCATGCTGACGCGTCATAAAAAGCACTATCCCTATATTTTTCATATGTTTCAAAAAAACTCTGAACCATCCTATATTGAAATTGTTCTGTAGGTATCTCAAAACTATTTTTACCAGTCTTGTATACATTTATTTTGTGACGTAGCATTTTGTCAACAAATGACTTTGTTTTATTCTGATCTGTATCATTAAAAACATATGCTTTTATCTTGCTACTCCTGCTTTTAGATATTGCAGTTTTAAAAAAATTGTGTTGGTATTGACGAAATACGGATTTATTGTCTACTGAAGCCTCAATAGTTGCAAAGCTTGATATATACTGATTTCTTATAGTAAACGGGAAGGTTAGGAAGCCAGTATTTACTTTTTGTTTGTGTCCCCTTGAACTTGCTTGCTCAAAAAGCAAACCTTTACCTCCCTGAAAGTTAGGATAAGAAGATCCATATCCAGGATAAGTCACGTCAAAGGTTTCTTTAGTGAAATATAATGACCCTACACTATCTAATGCCTTTGAAAAATATGCCGAGAATATATCCGTTAATTTTGTTTCCAGTTCATCTGGAACCACAGGATTCAAAGACCCATTCGGTTTTGGGGGTTCAAAATAATANGTACTTTGGGTTCCCATCTCGTGAAAATCTGTTACAACATTTGGATACCATTTGTGATACCATTCCAATTTACCTTGGCTTTCAGGGTTAATAGCTAGTAACCAATCCCTGTTTAAATCAAACCAATAATGGTTTGTTCTACCTCCAGGCCAGGCTTCATTATGCTCAGCATCCATTGGGTCTGAAACCAATGGAGAACCTTTATATGAATTGACCCATTGAGAATGTCTATCTCTTCCATCTGGGTTTATAGTTGGATCGATGAAAATAACCGCATTTTCTCTAAATTTTTTAATTTTGCTGTGCTCTGAGGCAACTAGGGTATAAGCTGTTAATAAAGCTGCCTCTGAACTAGATGGTTCATTTCCATGAACATTATATCCTAAGTTAATAACAATAGGAATGTTAGGTTCATCATTTATTTTGCCAAATACATAATCAACATGTGCTTTTTGAATAACTTCTAAATTCTCTAGGTTTTCAATTTTACTCACGGAAATAAGGATCAATTTTTTACCTTCATGTGTTTCCCCATATTGTTGAATTCTAGCTCTACTAGATACNGATGATAAGTATCTAAAATAATCTAAAATTCTGTCGTGGCGAGTATGTTGTGATCCGATTTTGTAACCAAGAAATTTTTCTGGCGAATCTACCTCTTCCGAAAAGGGCATATACTTTTCAGTGAAGTAATCTTGCCCAAAAAGACTAACAGAAAAAAATACAATAAAGAATGATAGTTTCATAATTAAAATATTTTAAATAAAATTGAAAAATTTAACTTTAACTTTTTTAAGTCGAATTCATATGATAATTCCTTTCCTTGACCAAAAGTAAAATAACCTACTTGTTCAAAAATAATTAATTTATTTTTTAAAGGATTTTAAGAAGTTAACTTCTTCCAAATTAGGGAAAAAAGTAAAACATACCCATTGAAAGAATAATTCAATAATTTTGAAAAGGCTCCGAATTTATTTTTCTTAACTATCATAATTTTAAAACGTAATTAAATAAGATTTATTATAATTTCATTGGGGTAGTTAATAAATAAAAGCTTTTATTTAAAGATNAGACATAAATATAAATTTGTAAAAATACTAATCATGGAAAAAATTAATATATTTTCTAAATATGAAGAATTTGATAAATATTGGAGTCCTCATTCTATAGCAGAATTAAATGGCCAACAGGTAATAATTGCTAAAGTAAAAGGAGATTTTGTATGGCACTCTCATAAAGATGAAGATGAGCTTTTTCATGTAATAAAAGGAAAGCTTAAAATGCAGTATCGTGATAAATCAGTTGAGGTTTTACCCGGAGAGATCATTATAGTTCCAAAAGGAGTTGAACATTGCCCTTCTGCTGAAGAAGAGACTTGGATTCTTTTATTTGAACCGATTAGCACCAAACATACTGGAAGTATAGTAACTGAAATAACAAAAAATATGTATCCAAAAATATAAATGCTATGAATAAAACCTCCCCAAAATTAAATCTGATACCAACGATAATAATTTGGCTTAAGTTAACTTTTGTCTTTTCACAAATAACATCAGAGGAAATAGATAATATTGTAGAAAGGNCTATGGAAAATTTTACTGTAGCTGGTGTAGCAGTTGCCGTAGTTAANGATGGTAAAATTATACATCAAAAAGGTTATGGAATTCNATCTATAGANAGTAGAANAAAGGTAAATGAAAATACAAATTTCGGGATTGCTTCTAACTCNAAAGCNTTNACTNCNACAGCATTAGCAATTCTTGTTGAAGATGGTAAAATATCCTGGACTGATAAAGTAATAAAACACATCCCAGAATTTAAAATGTATAATGACTATGTTACACAAAACTTTAATATNCAAGATCTTCTTACTCATAGAAGTGGACTAAGTTTAGGTATTGGGGATTTAATGTTTTTCCCTGATGGATCAGACTTCACAATTAATGATATCATTAGCAGTTTTCAACATTTCACTCCTGTTTCGGCATTTCGAACAAAATTTGATTATGATAATCTGCTTTATTTGGTTGCTGGAGAAGTTATTGCTAGAGTAAGTGGATCGCCTTGGGAGGAATTTATTAAAGAGCGTATTTTTGGTCCTCTTGAAATGGAGAATTCTTATGCATCACTAACTTTTATTAAAGACAAANATAATGTTGCTTCACCTCACTTAAATGTAAATAAAAAACTATCCCTCACTGATCCAGAGCGGTGGGATCCAAAAAAAATAAATGGGGCTGCGGGAGGAATTTATTCAAATGTAAATGATATAGCCAATTGGATGCTTGTAAATCTTAATAAAGGNAAATATGGTGACAATCTAGAAAAACAACTTTTCTCAGAAGTNAGTCAACAAGAAATATGGAAAATTCATACGACAACCAACGTAAATAGGAATCCAAGATATAATTCCCATTTCGCTGGTTACGGATTAGGATGGGGATTAACTGATGTTAATGGATATATGGTAGTTTCACATACTGGTGGGTTAATTGGAATGCTCTCTAAAACTCTTTTAGTACCTGATTTAAATCTTGGAATTATTGTTTTAACTAACACCTACATAGATGGGTTTGGAGTATTTTCTTCTGTAACTCAAACTATTTTAGATAAGTATTTAGGTTTAGATAATTTTGATTGGACAGAAACTTTTACTNAAANATTAAGTCAAAGATCAAATGANGCNGATGAAGTAGTCGCCAAAGTATGGCTAACANTANAAAAAGCTGATAATTCTAATCTTGAATTANAAAACTATACTGGTTTATTCAAAGATCCATGGTTTGGTGAGATTGAAATTTATCAAGAAGAAAAGAAGCTTTGGTTTAAATCGCTAAGATCTCCAAAATTAACGGGACAAATGTATTACTACAAGGCAAATACATTTGTTGCTAAATGGTCGGAGTCTAGTTTAATTGANGCAGACGCTTTTGTTATGTTTGAATTAGACGAAAATGGTACTGCTCAAGGTTTTAAAATGAAAGGAATATCTCCCGCAATAGATTTTAGTTTTGACTTTCAAGATTTAGAGCTTCAAAGAATAAAATAAATGTTNTAAAATATNTTTAGCGCTCTGTTTTTNCTATNAACTTTAAATTAGACATTATCTCCAAAATCCTGAAATTAATTAAGAGTATACACCGACGATTTCATAATTATTCAAGACTATATGAAAAGTTTCTGATGTCCTGAATAGCTTCATCGTGAATTTCTGGTATCTCTAGGGGAAAAATGTTTTCGGCTGCATGAACTGTTCCCTTAATTATTTTGGTGCTAATACTGATTCCCGCTTTTTTTAATTTCTCTGAATAAGCTAATCCTTCATCCCTAAGCGGGTCGAGCTCATTAACGGTTATAGTATGAGGAGGAAGACCTTCCAGCATACTAGCATCTGCATGGTATGGCCAAGCAATAGGATTTTTACTGTCAATACCATCATAAATTGATGCCATTAAACCAAGCATATCTACTCTTAGAAAGTATGTGTCATTTTCGGTTAAAGATTTTAAATCTTTATTTCCCTTGCCATAGAGATTGGATATGTACGGACATTGTGCATAAACTCCATCAATATAGTTAGATATCCCATCTTGCTTTGCCTTTAATGATGTGGCAATGGATAAATTCCCTCCTCCAGATTCTCCTGAAACTATTATTTTAGATATGCCCAATTCTTTTTTATTATTATATACCCATTTGAGTGCAGAAACACAATCATTCAATCCAGCCGGAAAAGGGTGGTTTCCAAGAATGCCAGCTGTGTTTCTAAATTCAACTCCTACTACAACAAGTCCTGTTGAAGCGAGCTTATGTCTCCAATAAACATAATTAGCATCATCAGCTTTCATTATTGCCATTCCTCCTCCGTGAAGGTGAAGTATGCCAGGCATATCACCACTAGCATTTTCAGGTTTAGTTATATATAATTTAATTTCATTTCCATCATCCCCTTTTATAGTTTTTGTTTCGTTAATTAAACCATCAGGTAGCTCTATTATCGAAAATACACTTTCAAATACACTGGTGTATATTGGCTCTAAACCATTGTTAAATTCTTGAATTTCCTCGCTTGATGATTCATAGTTTACTGTTGGAGCTGGTGGTACTCCATCTAAACCAATTTTTATCATGGCCTGTAGTAGGTTTTGGTTTATTCTTTTGTCTTCATTAACCATTAAGTCTTTGTTTCCTAGTCTCCCAGGTAATTCTTCACTTTGTTTTTTCTTATTTGAATTACATGATATTAAGGTCAAAGCTATTATTAGGATTATTTTTTTCACTTCTGATTTATTCATAGTTAATATTTTACTAAGATAAGAAACTCTTAAATATTTCTACTCGATGATTTTTATTCCTTACTAAATCAGAAATGGATATTGCGATGATATAATTTTATTCTTTTTTAAACCAAAGAATTATTCTGTTATTATTTGTAAATGTCAAATTTGAAAGACCAAAATTATTCCCCCAGTTATTACTGCTTAATGGAAAGCTCCCGTTGATGTCAAGTTCTATTCCAGATGTTACTTTTTCGAGGGTAAAACCGTTATCCTGATATTCATTAACGAGATTAACAATAGAGGGATTTTTGATTTTTTTCTTCTTTAATTTTTCTCCGCCATCATCAATAATTATCGATAATTCCTTAGAATTCTGGCTCACAATATCAACAATAACCCATTCTTGAGAATGTACTCTTAGAGCTAAGACAAAAAAGAAAAAGACAAATAAAATTATTCTCATAGCACAGTCTGTAATATAATATAAAACCCTCAGAATTAACTGAGGGCTAACAGGAAATATATAATACTATTTCTTTTTCAAATCAATTAAAATTCCCATTTGTATAAAGTAGTAGAGATGTTTTGGCTATTCAGGCATTACAACAGTATCTATTATGTGAATCACTCCATTTGAACCCATGACGTCTGTTGCTGAAATTTCACTGTAGTTTCCTTTTGAGTCTCTAAGCCAAATTTTTCCGTTTTTTTCCATAACAGTAATTACTTGACCATTTAAAGCTTTTAGTTCTACAGAACCGTTATTTTTATTTAATGCAGCAACAACATCGGATGCGACTAATTTCCCAGAGATAACGTGATATGTTAATATATTAGATAGAATCTTTTGATTTTTTTCCTCTAATAAAGAATTTAAAGTTTTAGAATCAATTTTAGCAAATGCATCGTTTGTTGGAGCAAAAACTGTAAAAGGACCATTCCCTTGAAGAGCTCCTACCAAATCCGCGGATTTTAGTGCAGTTACTAATGTTGAAAAGTTTTTATTACCAACAGCAACGTCTACAATTGTTTCTTGAGCACTTGTAACCCTAATTGAGAATATTGACAATATTATTGAAAGAGTAAATATTATTTTTTTCATAATTTTTTTATAATTTTTTTATAAATATAGAATTTAATCTTGTATCTACAAAAATTGTATCTACAAATCAAATAAAAAATATTAATTTTACTCTTTCTTAAATTTATTAT
>PAFO01000036.1 GCA_002705385.1 Flavobacteriaceae bacterium | reverse complement strand
CGATCTTGGGCTTCCAAGGTTGCAGCTCCAATATGAGGGGTTAGTGAAATTTTGTCATGCATGAGTAATTTGATTTCTGGATTTGGTTCATTTTCAAATGTATCTAGAGCAGCAAATGAAAGATGTCCCTTGTCCAAGGCATCTAAAAGAGCAACTTCATCAATTACACCTCCACGAGCTGCATTTATCAAAACAGCTCCTTTTTTCATTTTAGAAAAACCGACTTCGTCGATTAAGTATTCTTTTTGAGCTGGTACATGAAGAGTTATAAAATCTGAAGACTTAAGTATGCTTTCTATATCTTGTGTAATAATCTCTTCAGAAACTGAAATTCCTGAAAATAATGATACTTTAATTTTTGCTTTATCAATAAATTTGTCTGAAGCTATTACATTCATTCCAACTCCAAGACCAATTCTTGCAACTTCTTGGCCAATTCTTCCAAAACCAATTATTCCAAGCGTTTTTCCTCGAAGTTCAACACCCTTTGCATAGGCTTTTTTAAGCCCTTTGAAATTGGTTTCACCTTCTAGTGGCATGCTTCTATTGGAATCATACAAAAAACGAACTCCTCCGTAAAGATGGGCAAAAACTAATTCAGCTACTGATGCGGAGGAAGCTGCAGGAGTATTAATAACATGTAATCCTTTAGATTTTGCATATTCAACATCGATATTATCCATTCCAACACCACCTCGTCCGATAAGCTTTAAGCAAGGGCATTGGTCGATAAGTTCTTTGCGAGCGGTTGTTGCACTTCGAACAAGAAGTCCTACAATTTCATTTGAATTAATGTAGTCTATAAGTTGTTCTTGTGCTACATTTACAGTAATCACTTCAAAACCATCAGCGGTAAGGGCATTGACTCCCGTTTGTGATATGCCATCATTTGCTAAAATTTTCATAGTATATTTTGAATATGATATTGATAAGCTAAATAAGATTAATATTTTTTTTCTAAAACTTGCATACATTCAACTAAAACTTCTACACTTTCAATTGGTAATGCATTATACATGGATGCACGATATCCTCCTACTGATCGGTGCCCTTTAATTCCACTGATGCCAGCGGCTTGACATAGCTCATCAAAATTCTGAGCAAGAGATGGATCTGTTAGATTAAAGGTAGCATTCATATCACTACGATCTTCATGAATTGCAAATCCTTCAAATCTACTATTTCGATCAATCTCACCGTAAATTAATTCTGCTTTTGCCGCATTTTTTTTACCAATTGAATTAATTCCCCCTTGAGCTTCGATCCATCGCATATTGAGCATAGAAGTATACACCGCAAAAACAGGAGGAGTATTGAACATGCTGTCTTTATTAGCTTGGATTTGATAATTTAGCATTGAAGGGATGGTCCTAGAAACTTTTCCCAAAATTGATTCCTTAAAGATCACAAGCGTGGTTCCAGCAGGCCCCATATTTTTTTGAGCCCCAGCATAAAATAAATCAAATTTGGAATAATCAAAATTACGAGAGAAGATATCAGAACTCATATCGGCAATGAGTGGTGTGTTTATTTCAGGTATAGATTTATACTGAGTACCAAAAATAGTATTGTTTGTGGTAAGGTGAAGATAATCTAAATCTAGAGGAATGGAGTAATTTTTTGGAATATAGTTGTAGTTTTTGTCTTTTGAACTTGAAATTTCAACTACTTCTCCAAATAATTTAGCCTCTTTTATAGCTTTATCAGACCATGTTCCAGTATTGAGATAACCTGCTTTATTTTGGAGTAAGTTGTAAGCTACCATTAAAAACTGTAGGCTTGCACCACCCTGAAGAAAGAGGGCTTTGTATCCCTTATTTTTTAACCCTGTCAGTATTAAAGCACGTTCGCAAGCTTCATCCATTATGTCAATAAAAGCTTTGCTACGATGAGAAATTTCAATTAACGAAAGCTTGGAGTTGTCCAATTCATTTACTGCTTCAGAAGCTTGATGCATCACCTCTCTTGGAAGAACTGAAGGACCAGCACTAAAATTGTGAAGTTTCATAGCTAAATTATTATAGTTTTAATTTTTAATTGCAAATATTATGAATCCATTACTAATTCAAGAGCTATAAAGCCGTTTTTTTTCTGGAGTTGTTAACAGCTCAGATCATAGGCTTTGAGAGTCAATAAACTGATTTTTAATAAAGTCAATAGCAATATATTTTAGTTTAGTTGGTTTAAAAACAAAAGCGTATCTATGTCATCTGCATATTCATTTAATTCTGGCTTTTGTGCCTTTCCAAAAGAAATTGCACCAGCAATTGGAAGTTTAGAAATGATACATTGTATTTGATTCTTATTTAGGTTGAGTTCTTTTTTGAGCAAACTCAAGTTATCATAATATTCGTAATGGATACAGGCTATTGGTGCGCTATATTCTTGTGCTTCTTTGAGGATTACAAAGCCATTTTCTAAAAAATCAAATTCACTCATCAAAAAGACAGCCTTATTGTAATCGAAGTTATTTGCATATTTTGAATTCTGAATTATATCAGCATGAGGTAAAAGACCCTCAAAAATGAGGTTTAAGTTATAACCTTTGGGTAAAAATAACTTTGATACACTTCGACATCCCAAGCCAAAATACTGGATAATATCATTTCCTAGACTTTTAAGTTCATCAATATTTTCAGAGCCGTCAAGGACGGCTACTCCATTTCTATTTTTTCGAATAATATTAGGGTAGGAACTGAAATAGTGATCAAAAAATCGCCCTGCATTATTTGAGCCTGTCGCAATAACAGCATTAAAGTTAGTAAAAGGTTCTTTTGTGAATGTAAAGCAATTTTCTCCTGATTCTTTTTCTAAAAATTTTGCAAGGTAGGGAAGTAAATGCTCATCTTTTGATGCGCATTTTATGAGGGCTTTATGCCCACTTAACCACACACAAATGAGATCATGAAAACCCACAAGTGGGATATTACCTGCTAAAATAAGTGCAACAGTTTGAGCGGGTTTATTAACTGAAAATCTATATGGCTTTAACCATGATAACAGTTTAGATCCTTGCAATGCATTGCCCCATTCAAAAAAAGTTTTTTGAATGTAATCTAAGGTAAACCAGCCGTTTGCCGACATGGCTCGACTGACATGACTATTGAGTTCTGCATAGGAATCTTTATTAGCATCAAAATGAAGCAAATGATTTCCTAATTTGATGATTGCATCAANTCGTTTTAGGTTTGCTGNCATTTCTTTGTTCAATANCNTTAAAGGTNTTATTTTTGCCCAAATGTAAGGAAAGTAAATTGCTATGGCTATAATCATTACTGACGAATGCATTAATTGTGGCGCGTGTGAGCCTGAATGTCCTAATACGGCGATTTATGAGGGTTCAGAAGATTGGCGTTATCAAGATGGAACCTCTTTAAAAGGAGATATTATATTACCAAATGGNAAAGAGGTAAATAGTGATACCTTTCAAGAGCCAGTGTCGGACGAATTTTATTTCATTGTTCCTGATAAATGTACCGAATGTAAAGGATTTCATGATGAGCCCCAGTGTGCGGCTGTTTGCCCNGTAGATTGTTGTGTTCCTGATGAAAATCATGTGGAGTCACAGGAGGTTTTACTTGGAAAGCAGCGTTTTATGCATTCAGAAGACTAAGAAGTTTTGGACTCCTAAATTCAATTAACTCAATTGAATTATCTTCAAGTTTCTTATTATATTATTAATTAGTAAAATAATTTGAATCTATTTATCACCAATTAATACCAAAATTAAGATAGTCCATGTTAATTTTCTCCATTTCAATACTTTTCGGTNCAATAAGGATTTAGGATATACAAAGAAAANAGATCCTTTTAATACANCAGTTTATATAGATATATTTCCAGANCAAGCCATATCCGTTTGAACTGCATGTATGATTAAACTTATTTTATTCATAGTTAGAATAAAACTTTTATCTAAAAAATAAATAAATTCAAATCTAAAAGAAAGATTACTTTTGTCGAAAATTATTCATTATGAAGGCTGGAATTGTAGGCTTGCCAAATGTAGGAAAATCGACTCTTTTTAATTGTCTTTCTAATGCAAAGGCACAAAGTGCAAACTTTCCATTTTGTACTATCGAACCTAATATCGGGGTTGTAAATGTTCCTGATGAACGATTACAAACATTACAATCTCTCGTGAATCCGGAGCGTGTAACCCCAGCCACAGTTGAAATTGTAGATATTGCTGGTTTAGTAAAAGGAGCAAGTAAAGGAGAAGGTTTAGGGAATCAATTCTTAGCTAATATNCGTGAAACAGATGCTATAATTCATGTTTTGCGCTGTTTTGACAATGACAATATTGTTCATGTTGACGGAAATGTTGATCCTATTCGAGACAAGGAAACTATTAATATTGAATTGCAGCTTAAAGACCTCGAGACCGTAGAGAAAAAACTTGAAAAAGTCAATCGTTCTGCACGAACAGGAAATAAAGATGCAATAAAAGAAAAAGGAATATTAGAAACAATAAAAATTTCTTTAGAACAGTCAAAAAATGTTAGAAGTCTTAANCTGAAGANGGATGATCGTATTGAATTTNTAAAACCATTACAATTAATCACTGATAAACCTGTTCTATACCTTTGTAATGTNGATGAAGCTTCAGCAAAGTCTGGAAATAACTATGTTGAAAAGGTCAAAAAAACTGTATCAGATGAGTCTGCAGGATTATTAATCTTGGCAGTTAGTATAGAAGCAGATATTAATGAATTGTCTAGCTTTGAAGAAAGAAAATTATTCTTAGAAGATTTAGGATTAGAAGAAGCTGGAGCATCCAAATTAATTCGAGAGGCATACAAACTTCTTAATCAGCAAACATATTTTACNGCAGGTGAAAAAGAAGTAAGAGCATGGGCTTTTCCTGTTGGAGCAACTGCACCTGAAGCAGCTGGAATTATTCATACTGATTTTGAAAAAGGATTTATTCGTGCTGAGGTAATTAATTTTAAAGATTATTATGAATTTGGATCAGAAGTTAAAGTTAAAGAAGCAGGAAAGATGAGANTAGAGGGTAAAGATTACATCGTCAAAGATGGAGATATAATGCATTTCCGATTCAATGTTTAATATTAAATTGGATCTTTAGTTTTAATAAATATCACATATAAAGTTTAGAATTTATTTTTTTAAAATTTCATTAAAAAGTAATTGAATCATTTACTTGAACTCTTTTCCATAAATGGGCAGCTTCTTCTATAAATAAGCTATGAGTTGGATCTNTTTGATACTTGTTTTGAGCATCTAGATCTGGAAAACTCATTGTATAACAATAAGTAAATGAATTGTCAACTACATTTCTTTTTTCAGAACCTGCGGGGCATCCTAAATGANTTGCTGTAGCTTGAGGATTATTTACTATAAGCTTTTTAATAGCGGCTTCAAATTCATCGCGATCTTCTTTGTTATCGGGTTCTTTTAACCAGAAGAATACAATGTGTAATAATGGACCTGTAGTGTTATGAATTGAATTTGATGTCATAAATAATGTTCTGAAAGTTAAAAAGTATGTTTTTTGGTAATCGTTATAATTTAGTTCCTAAAATATAACTTTTTAACAAAAACCCATTTATAATTGTTGATTTCTTAACCCTATAAAAATGGACAATTTCTTAATCAATAAATTATATTAGCAATTAACAAATGAAAAACAACTCCACATATACTGAAGAAAATATACGTTCTTTAGATTGGAAAGAGCATATCCGAATGCGTCCAGGAATGTANATTGGTAAATTAGGTGATGGGTCTTCCCCAGATGATGGTATTTATATTTTATTAAAGGAGGTTCTTGACAANTGCGTAGATGAGTTTGTAATGGGTGCGGGCAAGACAATTGAAATTGCAATTAANGATAACACAGTTAGAGTTCGAGACTATGGTCGAGGCATCCCACTAGGAAAAGTTGTAGATGTTGTCTCTAAAATGAANACNGGAGGNAAATATGACTCGAGAGCATTTAAAAAATCAGTTGGGCTTAATGGTGTTGGAACTAAAGCCGTAAATGCACTTTCATCAAGTTTTGTTGTCGAATCGAATCGAGACAAACAAAGCAAAACAGCTGTATTTAATTTTGGAGATTTAAAGAACAATCTTCCTATTGAAGTAAGTTCTCGAAGAAGGGGNACCAAAGTGGAATTTATTCCTGATAATAAAATTTTTAAAAACTATAAATATCGTTTAGAGTATGTAGAACGAATGATTAAAAATTATGTGTATTTAAATCCAGGATTAACAATTGAATTGAATGGTAAAAAATTCTTTTCTGAAAACGGTCTAAAGGANTTATTAACTGACTATACTAATGAGTCTGATTTGTTGTACCCAATTATTCATATTAGAGGGGATGATATTGAAATAGCTTTAACTCACAGTAAAACCCAATACAGTGAAGAATATCATTCATTTGTAAATGGTCAACATACAACACAGGGAGGTACACACCAGTCTGCCTTTAGAGAAGGATTAGTAAAAACAATACGTGAGCATTTTGGAAAAAATTATGAAGCCTCTGATATTAGAAAATCTATAATATCTGCGGTTAGCATAAAAGTTATGGAACCAGTATTTGAGTCTCAGACAAAGACTAAACTAGGCTCTACCGAAATGGGAGAGGGTATGCCAACAGTTCGGAGTTATATTGTAGAGTTTTTAAGTAGCCAATTAGATAATTATCTTCATAAGAATCCATTAATTTCAGAGAGCATCCAAAAAAAAATTATCCAAGCTGAAAAAGAACGTAAAGAGCTTTCTGGAATCCGAAAACTAGCTAGAGAACGTGCCAAAAAAGCTAGCTTACATAATAAAAAATTAAGAGACTGCCGGATACATTTGCCAGACCAAAAAAAAGACCGTCGATTAGAGTCGACTTTATTTATTACTGAGGGGGACTCAGCAAGTGGATCTATTACTAAATCAAGAGATGTAAATACTCAAGCTGTATTTAGTTTGAGAGGGAAGCCTTTGAATAGTTTCGGCATGTCCAAGAAAATCGTTTATGAAAATGAAGAGTTCAACCTGCTTCAAGCAGCACTAAATATAGAAGACAGTTTGGAGGATTTGCGTTACAATAATATTGTAATTGCTACTGATGCTGATGTGGACGGGATGCACATTCGACTTTTGCTAATTACTTTTTTCTTACAGTTTTTCCAAGAGCTCATAAAAGAGGGGCATTTGTACATTCTACAAACTCCTCTATTTAGGGTAAGAGACAAAAAGAAAACCTTTTATTGTTATAGTGAACAAGAACGTAGAGATGCTATTGAAAAGCTAAATGGAAAACCTGAAATTACACGATTTAAGGGATTAGGAGAGATTTCACCTGATGAGTTTAAATTTTTTATTGGAGAAAATATTCGTCTTGATCCAGTGATGTTAGATAAAAATACCACCATCGATCAATTACTTCAGTTTTATATGGGCAAAAACACTCAAGATAGGCAAAACTTTATCATTGATAATCTAAAAGTAGAGTTAGATTTATTAGAAGAAGTAGGTTGATTTTATAGAATTTAATTTTCAACTATATATTGTTGATTTCTTCCTTAGGAATCCAAATAAAATATTAGTCTGAAATACTACTTTAGCTGAATATGGAAGAAAATAATCAAACTGATTTACCTGAGTCTTATAACAATGACACTTTAATAAAGGTGACAGGTATGTATAAGGATTGGTTTTTAGACTACGCTTCTTATGTGATTCTAGAGAGGGCAGTCCCAGCAATTGAAGATGGACTTAAGCCTGTTCAGAGGAGAATTCTTCACTCAATGAAAGATTTAGATGACGGACGGTACAATAAAGTAGCAAATATTGTTGGTCATACAATGCAGTATCACCCTCATGGAGATNCAAGTATAGGAGATGCTATGGTNCAGATNGGACAGAAAGAACTCCTNATCGANATGCAAGGAAATTGGGGAAATATTCTTACNGGTGATAGTGCTGCNGCNTCTCGATACATTGAGGCTAGGCTTTCAAAATTTGCTATGGAAGTTGTTTTCAGTCCAAAAGTAACAGAATGGCAACTTTCTTACGATGGAAGAAAAAAAGANCCTATTCATTTACCAATGAAGTTTCCNCTCCTTCTAGCACAAGGAGCTGAGGGAATTGCAGTAGGGCTTTCCACTAAAATATTACCACATAATTTTAATGAACTTCTCCGNGCCAGTATAGCACATTTAAAAGGAAAGAAAATTTCTTTATACCCAGATTTTCAGACNGGGGGGGATTATAGACGTTCAGAACTATAATGACGGTTTACGTGGAGGAAAAGTAAGAGTTAGAGCCAAAATTACCCAACAAGACAAAAAAACCTTAGTAATTACTGAGATTCCTTTCAGTACTAACACATCCAGTTTAATTGATAGTATTATAAAGGCAAATGATAAAGGAAAAATAAAAATTAAAAAAATAGAGGATAACACATCCTCTGAAGTTGAGATATTAGTGCACTTACCAAATGATATTTCACCAGATAAAACTATAGATGCACTTTACGCCTTTACAGCTTGTGAAACATCAATTTCTCCATTAGGTTGTTTAATTATTGAAAATAAGCCTCATTTTATGGGTGTTGGTGATATGTTGAAAATATCAACAGATCACACGGTTAGTATTTTAAAATTAGAGTTAGATGTAGAGCTTCAAGAACTTGAAAATCAATGGCATTATGCTTCTTTAGAGCGTATTTTTATCGAAAATAAGATTTATCGAGATATTGAAGAGGCAGAGTCATGGGAAGAAGTAATTATATCTATTAATGATGGTTTAAAGCCTCATGCATCACAATTAAAGAGACCTATACTAGAAGAAGACATCGTTAGATTAACAGAAATTAAAATTAAGAGAATTTCGAAATTTGATTTAGATAAAGCAAATCAAAAAATTATTGCTCTTGAAGGTAATATAGAAGAGGTTAAAAATAATTTAAATCACCTAATTGACTATTCTATACGTTATTTTACACATCTAAAAAATACTTACGGAAAGGGTAAAGAACGCAAATCTGAAATAAGAATTTTTGACGATGTTGATGCAAAAAAAGTTGTAGTTAGGAATCAAAAACTTTATGTTAATCGAATCGAAGGTTTTATAGGAACTTCATTAAGAAAAAATGAATTTGTTGGCGAATGTTCGGATATCGACGATGTGATTAATTTAACTGCAGATGGAAAAATGCAAGTTGTTAAAGTTGATAGTAAAGTTTTTATTGGCAAAAACATAATACATACAGCAGTTTTTAAAAAAAAGGACAGCCGTACTATATATAATATGATTTATAGAGACGGTAAAAACGGTACCACATATATAAAGCGTTTCGCAGTAACAGGAGTAACTCGAGATAAAATTTATGACCTTACACAAGGGAATTCCAATTCTGAAGTTCTTTATTTTTCAGCAAATCCAAATGGTGAAGCTGAAATTGTCACTATTTTGTTAAGGAATTCTGGAAGCATAAAAAAATTGAAATGGGATTTGGATTTTGCTGATCTTCAAATTAAAGGGCGTTCTGTAAGAGGAAATACAGTAACCAAATACTCTGTTCGTAGAGTTGAATTAAAGGAAAAAGGAGTCTCTACCTTGAAACCAAGAAAAATATGGTTTGACACTTCAATACGCAGATTAAATATTGAAGAAAGAGGAAAATTACTTGGAGCCTTTAAAGGAGATGATAAGCTTCTTATCGCCACTCATCAGGGGACTATTCGAGTAGTAACTCCTGAATTAAGTTTACATTTTGATGACACGGTTTCACATATAGAAAAATGGATCCCAGATAAGCCAATTACAGCTGTACATTTTGATTCAGAAAAAGAACGATATTTCTTAAAACGTTTTTGCATAGAAAGTGAAGATAAAGAGGATTCTTACATTAAAGACGGGGCGGTTCATGTTTTTACAAGTTTTGAGGGGCGTCCTGTGCTTTCAATTGAATTTGAAAAACCTAGAGGAAAAGCACAATTAGACAATTTGATTATAAATGCTGAAGAGTTTATTTCGATCAAGGGATTTAAAGCATTGGGCAATCAATTAACTGATAAAAAAATTAAAAAAATAAGTCTCAAAGAGGCTTTGCCATATGAATTACCGAAGGAGCAAGATCTTCACGATATTGAGGTCAGGGGGGAAGAAGAAATTTCCTCAGAACAAAATGAGAATCAAATTAGTTTAGATTTATAATCATTTTTTAATGTACAATAAAAACCATGTTGATCATTAATATTAATTGATAATTTTTAAATATGCGATGTATATTTAAAAAAATAAGATATGATAAATTATATATTTAGTAGATTTTCTGAACAGTTCCTCTTCTAGTATTTTTAATATCACCAACTAGGGAGTATTCAAATTTATAGGTGTTTTCTTGCGTACTGATTATTTTGATTTTAATTGGTCGTTTTTCTTGGTTTGAAACTGGACTTAACTTGGTAAGTATACATTCACAGTCATTTACCCAACGAATAGTAGCTGTATCAATCTTTCCTTCAAAAGTTTCGATTTCGAATATAGAATCTCTGGAGAAAGTAGATGTTTTTATTTCACCATTAATAATTTGTGAGAATTTAAAAGAACCTCTATGAAATGGAAGACAGTTTCGTTCTACTGTATAGCATGAATTCATAGCTAGAAGAATTAATGTATATAGTAATATTTTTATCATATAAGTTAAAAATACTAAGATTTAGGTAAATAAACTCGAAAACTACCATCCTTATATGTTTGGATTATTTGGGTTACTTCTATTTCGTCATTATTTGATTTAATAGAATCTAAATTATTTAAATCCTGGTCAGTAAGGGATATTTTATTTTGTACTCCTAACAAGAGCCAATCAAAATCAACTTCTTCAAATTGTGATTGAATTTTGAAAATAAATTCCAGACTTGGCTTGTTTCGTCTTGACAATATATGAGAAACAGATGATCTTTGTACACCAATTTTCTCTGCAAAAGCCGCAGCGTTTAATTGATGATTTTTCATTAATTCTTCTAATCTACCCAAGAATTCATCTATGTTTAACATTGTAAACTTTTTTAATAATCAACTCTAATATACAATACTATTTCACATAAAAAAAATTAATTTTAATTGAATAAAAAGTTTATAAAAATTATATAAAAACCTCTAATGTAGTAACTTATAAAAAATTTAGAGTTAATTAATACATTTGTAAACGTTTACTTGTAGTAATTCTCTGGTTAATATATAACAAATTACTTTTGTGAACAAAAAATATGAATATCTGTTTGTTTACATTTGTATTTTTAATTTATATGAAATGTAAACGCTATTTACCACCTGAACAATTGCAAGAATTTCTTTCTCAGTTTGATGCTATAACAAAAATTATAGGTTTTTCTGTTCAAAATAGACCAATTAAAATGCTTGAAATTGGATCAGGACCATATAAAATTCTGATTTGGTCACAAATGCATGGAAATGAAAGCACCACCACAAAAGCATTACTTGATTTAATTCCCTGGTTTATTGATGTTAATCAGGAAAAGCTTCATTCTTCATTTACACTATATATTATCCCTCAGCTTAATCCAGACGGTTCTCTAGTTTACACTCGAAATAATGCAAATAATATAGACCTAAATAGAGATGCGATTAAAATGTCACAACCAGAAAGCAAAGCATTGAAATTTATATATGAGAAAATAAAGCCTAATCTATGTTTAAACCTTCATGGTCAACAAACTATTTATTCTGCTGGTAAAGAGGGTAAATCAGCAATCTTATCGTTTTTGGCTCCTGCAGCAGATTTAGAATGCTCTATCACACCTGCAAGAAGAAGGTCTATGGGAATAATTTCAGGAATCGTAAAATTACTTGAGAAAGAAATATCAGGCTCTATAGGGCGATATGACGAAACTTTTAATCCAAATTGTGTTGGAGATTCATTTACACAATCAGGGACACCTACAATTCTTTTTGAAGCAGGGCACGTTCCTGATGATTATCAACGAGAAAAGACTAGACTTTATATTTTCGAAGCTTTCAAAGCTCTTTTTATTTCAATTCTTCAACCCAATCAAGCTTTTGAGCCAAAAGATTATTTGAGTATTCCAAATAACGAAATAGAGTTCTGTGATCTTATTCTTAGTGGTGTTAACATTTTAGTTGATGGAAATGAAATTAAAAAACAAAAAATAGCCATCCAATACAGAGAGACTCTTATCAAGGATAGTGTTCATTTTCTTCCTGAAATGAAAGCTTATGGAACTGAACTTGATTTGCGTGCTCATAAATACACAAAACTTCCAGCTTCAATTCAAACTTCTAAAATTGAATTTCATGATAAAGAGTTAATTAAAAACAGAGCTCTTATTAACTTATTATCATTAACTAATTAGAAAATCTATAAATTATTCAATAAATTTGATTGAATTCTTTTAAATTTGCAATCTTTTAATTTATATTTTATTTTTTATGGGTAAAGTAAACTTAGACGAAATTGATCACCAAATCCTTGATATTTTAATAGATAATACAAGAATTCCTTTCACAGATATTTCAAAAAGGCTATTGATTTCAGCTGGTACTGTTCATGTTCGAGTCAAAAAGATGGAGGAATCCGGTATTATAAAAGGGTCATCTTTGAATTTGGACTATGTTAAATTAGGCTACTCCTTCATTGCATATGTTGGCATATTGCTTGAAAAGACAAATACCACTAATGAGGTGCTTGAATCATTAATAAAAATTCCATTCATAACAGTAGCACATGTAACTACAGGTAAGTTTAATATTTTTTGTAAAGTTAGAGCACGTGATACGCACCATGCCAAGGATATCATATTTAGAATTGATGATGTTGAAGGAGTATCCAGAACAGAAACTATGATCTCTTTAGAAGAAAGTATAAATGATAAAAAACGATTAATGCATAGCATATTTAATGAATTATAATTAATTAAATTAAATGGCCCGGAAACCAAAAATTGATCGATTTAACGAAAAAATTCTCTCCCGATTTCAAATCTANAATAGCCTATTCTTAACCCTTCCTTTTGAGAATATTAAGAAAACTTCTCTTTTACTACCACTGTTTGCAGATCATTGTCAAAATCAATTTCAATTAAAAAAAAATCCAAACGAAATAGTTGTATCTTTTTTTGAACGCTTTGCCCCAGAATTTAACATTGATGAGCAACAAGATTTGCTCTTTAATTTCATTCAATATATTGAACGTCAAGTGGTATTATTTGATGCGATCGAAGATGCTGGATTCTCTTATGTTAATAACATGCATGGCAGAGGGACACTCAGAAACATTAAGGAGGAAGCCCATAAAAAACGATTATCCAACTCACTGATAGATTATATTAAACGTTTTAAAGTCCGAATTGTTCTTACAGCACATCCAACCCAGTTTTACCCTGACAATGTGCTTGTGATAATTAATGAGCTGTCAAATGCTATTGCTCATGACGACTTGGATAGAATCCAAAAGCTTCTGGTTCAATTAGGTAAAACCCCATTTTATAAAAAAGAAAAACCCACCCCTTTCGATGAAGCAATAAGTTTAATATGGTTTTTAGAAAATGTTTTTTATCATTCTGCGAGCACGATTTACAATTATATAGCAGATCATATTGTTGATTCTGCAGAATTTAATAATACTATTTTTGATTTTGGATTTTGGCCGGGAGGTGACAGAGATGGAAACCCATTTGTTACACCTGAAATAACATTAAAAACAGCAAAACGATTACGCTTTTCTATTTTAAGAAACTATTACAGAGATTTAAGAAGACTTAAGCGAAAAATAACTTTTCCAGGAGTTGAAGAACGTATAGAGACTCTTGAAAATAATGTTTTCAATGCATTATTTTATCCCGAGCGAAATAATAATTTTTCATTAGATCATCTTCGATCAGAAATGAAATATATTTTAGATTCAATTAGCAATCATCATAAAGGACTTTATATAGAAGAGGTTAGGGACATGATACATAAAATAGAATTGTTTGGTTTTCATTTTGCAAGTTTGGATATCCGACAAGATTCGCGTGTTCATCGCTCTGTATTTAATGAAATTGTATCTCACTCAGAAATACAAAAATATTTGAACGGACTACCTTTAAATTATAAAGATTTATCGGAAGAAGAACGCTGTAAAGTGTTACCAAATTTAATTGGTGATTTACCACCCGAGATTTTTTCAGATAAGATTACTCATCAAACTTTAGATAGTGTAAGGGCAATGCAAGCCATTCAAAAGACCAATGGTGAACGAGGTTGTAATAGGTATATAATAAGTAATTGTCAAACATTAGAAAATATTTTAGAGTTATTTGCTTTGTGTAGAATAAGTGCCTGGGAAAGGCCTAATGTAGACTTTATACCTCTTTTTGAAACTATACCAGATCTAAAGACAGCTGGCAAAGTAATGGAGGGCCTATTTAGTAATACTGTTTACAAAAAACATTTGGAGCGGAGAGGAATGAAACAGACTGTTATGCTCGGATTTTCTGATGGAACCAAAGATGGAGGCTATTTTATGGCAAATTGGAGTATTTATAAAGCAAAAGAAGATCTTAGCGAGCTTGCCTCAAAATTCGGAATCAGAGTTGCATTTTTTGATGGCAGGGGAGGGCCGCCAGCAAGGGGAGGAGGAAACACTCATGAGTTCTATGCGTCGATGGGAGATACAATACAAAATGATGATATTCAATTGACTATTCAAGGACAAACCATTAGTTCTAATTTCGGAACTTTGGATTCCTCGCAATTTAATCTAGAGCAGTTATTAAGTTCTGGAATTGATAGTCAAGTTTTTAATCCAGGGAAAAATAATTTATCTGATTTTGATCGATCAACTCTTGAGGAGATTGCTAATATTAGTTATGAAACTTATCAAGACTTTAAAGCACACCCAATGTTTATTCCTTATTTGGAGAGAATGTCAACTCTACCTTATTACGCTAAAACAAATATAGGGAGTCGACCCTCAAAGAGAGGGAAATCTTCCAAACTTAAGTTTGAAGACTTACGGGCAATTCCTTTTGTTGGAAGCTGGAGTCAGTTGAAACAAAATGTGCCCGGTTTTTTTGGGGTTGGAACGGCTTTGAATAAGTTTTTAATCGACGACAAATTAGAAGATGTAAAACAACTTTTTCAAAATTCTAGATTTTTTAGAACCTTAGTTTATAATAGTATGATGAGCTTGACCAAATCATTCTTTCAGCTTACAGCATATATGAAAGATGATAAAGAGTTTGGAATGTTTTGGGAGTTGATTTTTAATGAATACTCAATAACTAATAAGTTATTACTTAAGGTGAGTGATTTTAAATCGCTTATGGAAAATGAAGCAGCTGGGAAAGCCTCAATAAAAGCACGTGAGGAAATTGTTCAGCCTTTGTTAACAATTCAACAATTTTCACTTATGGAGTTGCAAAAATTAAAAAAATTAAAAAATCCCGATCAAAAACAAATAGAGATTATGGAAACTATGATTACCCGTTCTTTATTTGGGAATATAAATGCGAGTAGAAATTCTGCTTAGGCAGATTGATAAAATTCAAATGCTTTTCTAAAGAGTTCTTTCGGAACTTCAACATCAATACTAGTCTCTCCGATTGCTTTTAGTAAAACAAAATTAATACGTCCGTCTTTATTTTTTTTATCATGATTAAGTAAATTCAAAATTTCAGCTTGATCTTCAATTGGAAAATTTACTTTTGGGTAAAAACAGTCAAATGTTTCTTTTATTTCTTTTACAGTAGCCATATTTAAACCACTGCAATGTGATGAAAGATAGGCTTCAAGAACCATACCGATAGCAATTGCTTCACCGTGTAGTAGTCTTAAATTTTTAGTATTGCCTAGGTAAAAGGATTCGATAGCGTGTCCAAGTGTATGTCCAAAATTTAAGATTTTTCGCAATCCTCTTTCATAAGGATCCTTCTTTACGATTCTTGTTTTTTCTATAATAGATTGTTTGACAAAATATTTTAAAACTTCAGGAGTTAGTTTATCAAGTTTTTTTAATTTATTCCAATATATTGGATTAGTAATTAAACCGTGTTTCAACATTTCTGCAAAACCACTTCTCAATTCTTGCTGGGGAAGGGTTTTTAACCAGTCTGTTTCAATAATGACTCCTTGAGGTTCACGAATGATACCGATTTGATTTTTTAATGAACCTANATCAATTCCAGTTTTACCACCTACTGAAGCATCTACCATACCAAGTAGGGTTGTCGGAATATTATAAAAATCAATGCCTCTTTTATAAGTACATGCTACAAATCCACCTAAATCTGTTACTACACCACCACCTAGATTAATTAAAATACTATTGCGATCAGCACCGTGGGAGGATAAATCTTTCCANAATTTTTCNCAAGTANCCAAATTTTTATTTTCCTCACCAGNAATAANGCTCAAAACGGNTCTTACTTCAGTTGTAAAATNCTGAAAAAANAGATTTAANCAGTATGCTTTTGTATTGTTATCAACTAAAACAAAAACAGAACTATACTGTTTTGAAGTAAGCTTTTCTTCCAGTTTTTGAAATGCTGATTTTCCGTAAGAAATATTTATATGGCTTTCCATCTTAAATATGATGAATGTAAAAGTAAGGATAAAAAAAGATGGAATTGAATTATTACTCTACTTTAGTTCGTAAAGGATTTTTTAAAACTAAAGAGAGATTAACTGGGCTTAAAACTCTTTTTAATTCGGTCTAAATCTCTTTTATTATCTCGGTCCTTCATAGTTTCACGCTTATCGTATAGTTTTTTACCTTTAGCAAGGGCAATTCGAAGTTTTGCAAAGCCTTTTTCGTTTATATATAGCCGTAGAGGAACTATGGTCAATCCAGTATTTTGAACTTCACGATGCAATTTTTTTAATTCTTTTTTATTCAATAATAGCTTACGCTGTGCCTTTGGGAGATGATTGAAACGAGTTCCATAAGCATATTCTTCAATATGCATGTTGATGGTAAAAAGCTCACCTTGATTGTTAAACTCACAAAAGCTTTCGGCAATAGAAGCTTTGCTGTTCCGAATTGATTTAATTTCAGTTCCGGTCAGTACAATGCCTGCTGTGAACTCCTCCAGGAGTTCATATTCAAAGCGTGCCTTCTTGTTTTTTATTTGAATTGTTTTTTGCACATTGTAAAGGTAGTATTAATCCATTTATGGGGTTGCTCCGGAGTGTCTAAATACAAATTTTCCATCGAAATAATCTACTTTAATAACTTGATTTTTATCCAAGCTATCATCTATTAAACGTTTGCTCAAGGGATTTAGAATTTGATTTTTAAGAACTCGTTTTACTGGCCTCCCTCCATATTGAGGATCAAATCCTAAGTGTGTCAGTTTGTCTAAAGCCTCCTCTGTGGCTTTTATTTTAAATCCTTGATCTTTAATTCGATTTGCAATAAGTTCAAATTGAAGCTTGACAATTTTTTTGATTTCTTTTAAAGTTAGTGGGGAAAAAATTACAATGTCATCAATTCGATTTAAAAATTCAGGTCTTACTTGAACTTTAAGTAATCCCATAACCTCTTCTTTAGCCCTTTTTTCAGCTATCTCAAATTCTGGGTTTGATTGAAATGCAGTTTGAATTTCATGGCTACCCATGTTACTAGTCATAATGATGAGTGTATTTTTAAAATCAGCTAAACGCCCTTTATTGTCAGTTAATCGACCTTCATCCAAGACTTGTAATAACAAATTAAATGTATCTGGATGAGCTTTTTCTATTTCATCTAAAAGTATAACAGAGTAAGGTTTACGTCGTACTGCTTCTGTCAATTGTCCTCCCTCTTCATATCCTACATAGCCTGGAGGTGATCCTACTAATCTGCTTACAGCGTGACGTTCCTGATATTCGCTCATATCAATTCTAGTAATTTGTTTTTCATCATCAAATAAGGCCTCGGCAAGGGCTTTAGCTAATTCTGTTTTGCCAACTCCTGTAGTTCCCAAGAATAAGAAACTACCAATTGGTCGATTGCTATCCTGTAAGCCTGCTCTACTTCTTCTTATAGCGTCACTTACGGAACTAACAGCTTTCTCTTGACCAATTAAACGTTGATGGAGTAGTTCTTCCAATTTTAAGAGTTTTTCCTTATCTGACTGTAGCATTTTACCAACAGGTACTCCAGTCCATTTGGAAACTATTTCAGTAATATCATCATAAGTCACTTCTTCTTTGATGATACTATTCTCGGACTTAATATTTGCTAAAGTTTCTTGGAGTTTTTGAATTTTTTCTTCTGAGTTTTGAAGTTTCCCATAGCGAATCTCTGCAACAGTTGCATAATCTCCATCTCTCTCTGAACGTTCAGCTTGTGACTTGAGGTTTTCAATTTCAACCTTTGCTTGTTGAATGCTATCTACCACTTCCTTCTCCTGACTCCATTGAGCAAAAAGTGTTTTACGTAATTCTTTTACTTTACTCAATTCCAAACGTAGTTTTTTAATCTTTTGTTGATCTTTTTCTCTTTTAATAGCGACCAATTCAATCTCTATTTGCCGAATCTTTCGGTCTAAAGAATCCAGTTCTTCAGGTTTGGAATTGATCTCCATTCTTAGTCTTGAGGCAGCTTCATCCATAAGGTCAATTGCTTTGTCTGGTAAAAATCGATTACTTATATAGCGATTGGATAATGTAACTGCCCCTATAATAGCTTCATCTTTGATCCTGACTTTATGATGAGTTTCATACTTTTCTTTAATTCCTCTTAGGATTGAAATGGCACTTTCCATGTCTGGTTCGTTCACTATTACCTTTTGAAAACGACGTTCTAAAGCTTTATCTTTCTCGAAGTATTTTTGATATTCATCCAGAGTAGTAGCCCCTATGGCTCGAAGCTCACCTCTAGCTAAAGCAGGTTTTAAAATATTTGCAGCATCCATCGCTCCTTCACCACCTCCAGCACCGACTAGAGTATGAATTTCGTCAATAAATAAGACTAAATCCCCTTGACTTTTAGTAACATCTTTAATAACATTTTTTAAACGTTCTTCAAATTCTCCTTTGTATTTGGCACCTGCAATGAGTGCACCCATGTCAAGAGCAAATATTTGCTTGTCTTTTAAATTTTCAGGTACATCTCCTTCAATTATTCGGTGCGCTAAACCTTCTGCAATTGCAGTTTTACCTGTACCTGGTTCTCCAACTAAAATGGGGTTATTTTTTGTTCTTCGGCTCAAAATTTGAAGTAATCTTCGTATTTCCTCATCCCTACCAATCACAGGATCCAACTTACCCTCCTGTGCTAGTTTATTTAAGTTTTTTGCAAATTTTTGAAGTGCATTATAATTTTGTTCTGCTGAAGCTGATGTAATTTTTTCACCCTTCCTTAATTCCTTTATAGTCTCATTAAGATTAGATTTGGTAATCCCCTGATCTTTAAGCACTTTAGAGACAGTGCTCTTGGATTCGAATAGTGCAATCAGTAAATGCTCGATTGCTACAAATTCATCTCCTTGCTTTTTTGCAATGGACACGGCATTCATTATTGTCTGAGATGCTTTTGGTGAAAGCATTTGAGATGCTCCAGTAACCTTAGAAAAACTTTTTAATATATTTTCATTCAATTGTTTTAATATTGAACTCTTGACATTTAATTTTGAAAATAGATAGGGGATAACATTATCATCGATTTCTAGAATTCCTTGAAATAGATGTTCATTCTCTATTTGTTGATGACCACTTTCGAATGCCAACTGCTGTGCAAATTGAACACTTTCTTGAGCTTTTATTGTAAGATTATTAAGATTCATATAAATTTTTTAATATTCATTTCAAAAGCTATTCCATTGATATTCAAATGACTAATTGTCTTATTTTTGCTTTAAAATCAGGTCAAATTGTCAATACAAGTCAGTTTATATTTTGTTTAATAAAATAGCAATAGACTTGTTAATTACTCTTGAATAAATTGATTTTGATTTATTTAAAAATCTACTCAAAAGATCACATAAACTCATTAATTTTGCATTTTAAAATCTTTTTACATAATGTCCTTACAAGATAACGCAGTATTTAATTTAATTAAGAAGGAGGAGGAGCGCCAATTGAACGGTATTGAATTAATTGCTTCAGAAAATTTCACCAGCACAGCTGTAATGAAAGCAACTGGCTCAGTTTTGACCAACAAATATGCTGAAGGCTATCCTGGAAAACGTTATTATGGAGGATGTGAAGTTGTGGATGAGGTAGAGAATATTGCTATTGATAGAGCGAAACAGCTTTTTGGAGCCAATTATGCGAATGTTCAACCCCACTCTGGTTCACAGGCAAATACAGCAGTTTTCCATGCTTTTCTTAAACCGGGCGATACTATTTTAGGATTTGACCTTTCTCATGGTGGACATTTAACTCACGGCTCTCCAGTGAATTTCTCAGGACGTCTTTATAAAGCCCATTTTTATGGAGTTGAAAAAACAACTGGCCTTTTGGATTATAATAACATTTTAAAAATTGCACAAAAAGTAAAACCACAGATGCTTATTGCTGGCGCGTCCGCCTATTCTCGAGACATCGATTTTGCTAAATTTAGAGAAATTGCCGATGCTGTTGGTGCCTTTTTATTAGCAGATATTTCCCACCCCTCTGGAATGATTGCTAAGGGAATGTTGAGTGATCCCATTCCACATTGTCACGTTGTCACAACCACCACTCATAAAACTCTCAGAGGCCCAAGAGGAGGATTGATTCTAATGGGAAAAGATTTTGACAATCCTTTTGGATTAACATTAAAAAATGGAAAACCTCAAAAAATGTCAAATTTACTCAATATGGGGGTATTCCCAGGAAATCAAGGAGGGCCATTGATGCATGTTATTGCCGGAAAAGCTATCGCTTTTCAAGAGGCTTTAGGCTCTTCATTCACGAAATATATGGAACAGGTAAGAAAGAACGCTAAGGCCATGGCAGCTGCTTTTGTAGGTAAAGACTATCATCTTATTTCTGGTGGCACAGACAACCACATGATGTTAATTGATCTTCGAAATAAAGACATTACAGGAAAAGATGCTGAAATAGCTTTGGTTAAAGCTGATATTACCGTAAATAAAAACATGGTCCCTTTTGATGATAAGTCCCCTTTTGTTACTTCAGGAATTCGAATAGGAGCTGCAGCTATTACTACCAGAGGTTTAAAGGAAGCTGAAATGGTTACCATTGTTGATTTAATAGACAGAGTGATACAAAATNATAAAAATGAAATTGGNCTTGATAATGTAGCAAAAGAGGTACATGCNTTAATGGAGGGTAGACCCTTGTTTGTAGNTTNATAGTCAGTTNCTAAACAAACAGTTCNAGAATACTATTAGGAATTGNGGTAGGTTTATGATTATTTGTATCTAAATAACACCACTGAGTACTGCACTGCGCTAAAAGGACTTGTTCAGGATTATAAATTTCTACAATTCTTTCAGATAATACCCCTCTACATTTTTTAACATAAGTCTCAAGGGTTAACGTTTCTCCTTCAAAAGCTTCGTTTTTATAGATAATAGAGTGACTNCGAACCACCCAAACACCAATGGGTTCTGTTATCATTTTAGTTAGTTCTTCCCAATGAGTGTGAGCAGCAGTTTGGACCCAATAGAGATATTGTACATTGTTGACATGCCCTAAATTATCAATATGCTCTGGAAGCACTTGAATTGTGATTCTAAATCTATTCATTCTTTGGGAACAATTTTCACTTCAAAAAGTGTATCCCAATTTTTTCCCGTAACAAAGAAAGTTTTACGTGATGAGTGGTAAGCAATTCCATTAAAAACATTGAGCTGTTCATGCTGCTTTACCTTTTCTTTGAGTCCTGAAAAATCTACAACTCCCTCAACAGCNCCACTAACAGGATCTATAATTACCACTACATCTTTTTTAAATTGATAAGTATTAGCGTAAATTTTGCCCTCTACCCATTCCAATTCATTAAGATTCTTTAAAGAAGTTTTGTGAGTCATTACTTGAATATTTCCCTTTTCCTCATAATTTTTTGCGTCAAGAGTCCAAATACGATGGGTGCCATCAGATTTGTATAAAAAATAGTCATCATTACATAATCCCCACCCTTCTTTACTAGATGAAAAAGGAAATGATTTTTCCATTTCAAGTGTTTTTTTTTCATANACTAATCCTTTCATAGACTTCCAGGTCAATTGAATCACTTTGTTTTTCAAAATAGTTAAACCTTCCCCAAAAAAATTCTTATCAAGGGGCTTATTTAATAATATAATACCTGTTTTGTAGTCTACGATTCTTAAACTTGATTTCCCGTTGAGTCCTGTGCTCTCATAAAGGGCCTCTCCATCAAATTCTAAACCCTGTGTATAGGCTGAAATATCGTGAGGATAACTATCTATGACTTGATAAGTATAAAGTTTTGGTGGATTTGGGGCAAGTAGGGTAAGATTTATTGTTTTTTCAAAAGTAGTTTCATCTTGAGTTATGACTGCTTTTANAGNGTGAGTTCCAAGTGGTTCATTAGTAAGNACNTGATTTGATTTTATGGGCTTATTATTTAGAAAATAATCAACCTTAGCCCCTTCNATTNTTTTATTAAGCNTAAGTTCAAGTGTGTCTCCCCAAATAGCTTTATCATTTTTGATACCTGTTAAAATTTTAAAATTTGAAGTATTTAAGCCTCCACATTTGAATAAAAAAAGGATAAAAGAAAAAAACAGAACACTTTTTAAGGGCATCTAACGCAAAAATTAATTGATTAAATCATTTTTAAAATTAAGCAATTAAAATGATTGTTGAACTCATTGTAGAGCTTATATTTGTTATGGGCAAGTTTTACACAACCAGCTCCTGGTAAATCCCCCAGGGTGGGAACGCAGCAAGGGTAACCAGTCGTAGCGGTGTGATGTAGGTCGCTTGCCCTTTTTAACTTATAAAAATGTCTAAAGTCGTATTTATTACTGGAGCTTCTTCAGGTCTGGGATTGACAACAGCACTTTATTTACAAAAAAAAGGCTACAAAGTTTTTGGAACTTGTCGCAACCCGAGCCAATACGAAAAACATTACCCTTTTACTTTTCTGACTTTAGAAATAAGTGATTCAAAAAGTATTCAAAGTTGTATTAAGTCTGTTTTAGATCAAACTGGTGGAAGGTTAGATGTTTTGATCAATAATGCTGGTGTTGGAATTACAGGTCCCATAGAAGAAATCCAGCTAAGTGCTGTAAAGCAGCATTTTCAAATCAATTGCTTTGGTCCTTTAGAAATAATTCAGGCTGTTCTCCCTAAAATGCGTGAACAAGGTGAAGGCTTAATTATTAATATAACTTCAATTGCTTCTGATTTTGGACTTCCTTTTCGAGGACCATATTCAGCATCAAAAGGAGCATTAGAAAGAATGGCAGAAGCTTTACGAATGGAAACTCAATCGTTTGGAATTCGAATTTGTAATATTGCCCCAGGCGATTTTATATCCAATATTGCAGAACGACGTCACAATGTATTTTTAAACAAAGATTCTCCATATTTTAAAACCTATCAATTCAACTTAGACCAAATGAATGAGCATGTTGATAATGGGATTGATCCAAAAGAAATTGCAAAAAAAATAGAATCATTAATCAATACCTTAAATCCAAAGGTGCGCTATAAGGTCGGAGCACCTTTGCAAAAACTTTCGGGTATTTTAAAAAGCTTATTACCAAGTCGTATATTTGAAAAACTATTAATGAACCATTATAAATTATAACAAAATTACTTATGAAATTTTTTATCGATACTGCTAATCTAGAACAAATTCGTGAAGCCCAAGAGATGGGAGTATTAGATGGGGTTACAACTAACCCATCTCTGATGGCAAAAGAAGGGATTACAGGTTCTAATAATATTTTAAAGCATTATGTAGATATTTGTGAAATTGTTTATGGAGATGTTTCTGCTGAGGTAATCTCTGTTGATTTTAAGGGAATGGTTCGAGAAGGTAATGCTCTGTCTTCTTTACATTCACAAATCGTTGTTAAGATTCCTATGACCGAAGAGGGCGTAAAGGCATTAAAGTATTTTTCTGATGCAGGAATTAAAACCAATTGTACTTTAGTCTTTTCTGCAGGTCAAGCATTATTAGCTGCAAAGGCTGGTGCAACATATGTTTCTCCCTTTATTGGACGATTAGACGATGTTTCTACTGATGGCTTGGATTTAATTGAAGATATTCGATTAGTATATGATAATTTTGCCTTTGAAACAGAGATTCTAGCAGCTTCGGTTCGTAATACCATGCATATAGTTAACTGTGCTAAAATTGGAGCTGATGTAATGACTGGACCATTATCCGCTATCAAAGGGTTGTTAAATCATCCTTTAACTGATATAGGTTTGGACAAATTTTTAGCTGATTATAAAAAAGGAAATTAAGTCTTTCAGTCAATTTTTTTTAATAATATTTCAAAATTCGTATCTGAAAAATTACCAAAACCTTCTAAAACCCTACCTTGAGGATCAATAATCATGGCTTTGTTCAAAAGAGTTAGAACCCATGCCTTACTTGCTGTTTCAAAATCAATAAGTGCAAATTGATTTTTCTTATCTACCTCCATTATTTTTTGTATTTCATCAACCATTGTATTAAAAGGTTGTATACAAATGCCTACAAAACGAATTTTTGGGTATTTTTTTTTAAATCTATTAACTCGTTCTATTGAGTTTCGATACTGATTCATTTGAGTTTGTGACCAAAAATAAATTACCGTTATTTTATCCTTGGTAAGAAAATTACTACTAATGGTATCGCGTTTTGAATTTTGAAGTAAAATTTTTGGAAGTAAATTATTTGGTTCTAAACTACTAATATCATTATGCAAATTGAGAACCTCGGCCAGATAAACTGGAGATGTATTGATTGTAGCATAGAATTGTAAAAAACGTTCGTGTTGACCGTGATTTTCAAAAGTCAATATTTCCTCAAAAGCAATAGCACGAGCTAAATTATTTCGCAATAAAGATCCTTTTATATTTTTATCTAATGCCTCGAGGCGACTTATATTAAAATCAGTAGTTTGTTTAATTTGAAAATAAGAAGCTCCTGGTTTCAAAGCCTTTTTATTAATGAAATTTAGAACATAATTTACATATGGATTAAAAAATGCCAAGTCATTATCACCGTAGTTTAGATATTTTTGAAAACTAAAGTAAAGGCTATCCTCTTTAGTAGTCCATTGAGAACCACGAAGAAGTGCATAACGCTCACGTATTGTTGCGTAAGGGTAAATATATGCTGCTTGGGTGACCTTTTGAGCGATTGGAGAGAGATCATTTAGTGAATCCATCTTAATCCATAAATTCTTTTTTTCTAAAAGCATTGAGTCTAACAATTGACTAAAAACTTTACGACCGCTAGAGTATTTTGAAGATAAGTAATCATTCTCTTTTTCTTGTTTCAAGAGTAATTCCATCAAAAAATTATTCTTAGATGCACCGGAACCTGAATAGACAATAGATTCATCAAAAGTTGGTGCATTGATTCTAACCCAAATACTGTCTCCTTCTTCTAAAAGAAGAGATTGGAATTCGGGAAGGTGCTCTAATTTAAAAATACCACTATTGAGTGAATCATAACTTTTATTAAAACGTAAATTTTCATCTAATTCAAATACATCTAGGGATTTATTCCCTTGATATAGGGTTACTTTTCTTGATGATGGGTTGATGATCTGGCCACCAAAAAAAACACCCTTAAAAGATTTTTTTTCAGTTTGGCAAGATTGAATTAATCCCGCACAAAGAAAGACAAATAGAATTTTTTTTATCATTCGTTAAAAATACAATATTTCATAATTAAAAATATTGGTTGTTAGTAAATCTCTCAAAAGGTTTTATGTAAGTTTGCAGCTTAAAAAGAATGTTATGTTATCGGTTTCTAGTCTATCGGTCCAATTTGGAAAACGGATTTTATTTGACGAAGTGAGCATTAACTTCACAGCTGGTAATTGTTATGGGATTATTGGAGCCAATGGGTCTGGTAAATCTACTTTTTTAAAAATTCTTTCAGGAAAACAAGATGCTAATTCTGGTAGTGTTCATTTAGAACCTGGTAAACGTATCTCAGTATTGGAACAAAGTCATAATTCTTTTGACGAATACCCTGCTTTAGAAACCGTTTTGAGAGGAAATAAAGTCTTATTTGATGTTAAGGCTGAAATGGATGATCTATACAATAAAGTGGATTTTTCCGATGCCGATGGTGAACGGGTAGGGGTATTACAGTTAGAATATGAGGAAATGAATGGCTGGAATGCAGATAGTGAAGCTGCAGCTTTACTTTCTAACTTGGAAATTAAAGAAGATTTACACAACAAATTGATGGGCGAATTAGATGGGAAGCAAAAGGTTCGCGTTCTTCTTGCTCAAGCCTTGTTTGGAAATCCAGATGTACTTATTATGGATGAACCGACAAATGACTTAGATTATGAAACTATCATGTGGTTGGAAAACTTTTTAGCAAATTATGAAAACACTGTTATAGTCGTATCCCATGACCGTCATTTCCTTGATGCAGTTTGTACTCATATATCAGACATTGATTTTGGAAAAATTAATCATTTCTCAGGAAATTATACATTTTGGTATGAGTCCAGTCAACTAGCACTTCGTCAAAGAAACCAACAAAACAAAAAAGCTGAAGAGAAGAAGAAAGAATTGCAAGAATTTATAGATCGTTTTTCAGCTAATGTTGCTAAATCAAAACAAGCTACTTCTCGAAAGAAAATGATCGATAAACTAGATATTGAGGAATTGAAACCTTCAAGTCGTCGTTATCCGGCATTAATATTTGATCAAGAAAGAGAGGCTGGAGATCAGATTCTAAATATTGAGAATCTTTCTAGTTCATTGAATGGAAATGTATTGTTTTCAAATGTAAATATCAATTTTGCAAAAGGAGATAAAGTAATTGTCCATGCAAAAGACACAAGAGCGATTAAATCTTTTTATGATATATTAATGGGCGTATTGCATCAAGATGAGGGTTCCTTTGAATGGGGAATAACAACCTCCCAAGCTTACCTTCCCCTAAATCATGAAGTTTTTTTTGAAAAATCAATTTCTTTGGTTGATTGGTTAAGGCAATATACTAAATCGGAAGAAGAAAGAGAGGAAGTATTTATTCGAGGTTTTTTAGGAAAGATGTTGTTCAGTGGAGACGAAGCCTTAAAAGCATCCAATGTNCTTTCAGGAGGAGAAAAAGTACGTTGTATGCTTTCCAAAATAATGATGGAGCGCGCGAATGTTCTTCTTCTTAATGAACCAACTAACCACCTAGATTTAGAATCAATAACAGCTTTCAATAATTCTCTTAAAAACTTTAAAGGCACTTTATTTTTCAGTACTAGCGACCATACATTTTCACAAACACTTGGTAATCGAATAATAGAGCTAACACCTGTGGGTGTAATTGATAGATATACATCTTTTGATGAATACATGACTGATCCGAAAATTAAAGAGTTGAGATCTAAAATGAGTACTTAAAATAATAGATTCTTTACAGACAAAAGCACGTTTATTTTAAGAAAAGTTTCTACCAAAAAAAGGAATATAAACCAGCCAAAAGAATCATTAGAGCAAAAGATCCAATATTGTAAATAGATTTCGTGTCAAAAATTCCCTTCTCTAATTGGATTCCATTAGCATCGTCTTTTTCTTTATTTTCTTTTATACTTACCAGAGCAATGACTATCATAGATAAAATTGCTGTTAATCCCATTTGATCCAAAAAGGGTAAAGTAGGAAAAATTCCCTCAAGAGATGAGTCAACCATCCATCCTTTAGGCCCTACTTTAAAAAACATTGCTATAGGAATTGATGCTAGCGCACCATAGATAGCCCCTTTATTTGATGTTTTCTTCCAGAAAAGACCTAGTATAAATACCGAAAGAATACCTGGACTAACAATCCCTGTATATTCTTGAATAAATTGGAAAGCTTGATCAATACCACCTAAAAGAGGAGCCATAATAGTTCCAATAATCAATGCAACAAAGGCAGAAAGTCGTCCTATGTTGACTGTTTTGGTTTCATTTGCATTTTTATTAATTAACTGCTTGTATATGTCCATTGTAAATATGGTAGCGGTTGAATTCAGCATAGAGGCTAATGAAGATACAATTGCAGCTGCCAATGCAGCCACTGCTACTCCTTTTAAACCTGTTGGCAAAAACTGCATAAGCCAAGGATATGCTTTATCCGCTTTCCCAGAAGATGGAATATTGGACAACCCTGCATCTCCCAAAGATCCTAAAAGCACAGTGTCATTTACAATTACGTATGCAGCAATTCCAGGAATTACGACAATAAGTGGAATAATCATTTTTAAACCAGCCGCGAAAAGAATCCCCTTTTGTGATTCCTCTAAAGACTTGGCAGCAAGAGTACGTTGGATAATGTATTGATTAAAACCCCAATAGTATAGATTAGCAACCCACATACCTCCTATAAGAACACCAATACCTGGTAAATTCATATATTCTGGATTACTCTTCTCAAGTATCATATCAAATCTTTCAGGTACAGCGTTGTATATTGAAATTAAACCATCTATAAAACCTTGTCCACCTGATACTGTATCTAGGGCTAGATAAGTTGTAACCAAACCACCAAAGACCAATACGATAACTTGGATGATATCTGTCCATGCAACAGCAGAAAGTCCTCCGTAAAGAGAGTAGGCAGCCGCAAAGGCTGCAAGTCCAATAACTGCGGTTAACATTTCAATTCCTAAAATAGTCTGCAATGCTAGGCCTCCTAAATATAAAACAGATGCAAGATTTACAAAAACATATAATCCAATCCAAAAGACAGCAAGTATTGTTTTAAGTTGACTAGAATAACGTTGTTCAACAAATTCAGGGATTGTGTAAATTTTCTTTTTGATAAAAATGGGTAGAAAAAATTTACCAACTACTATTAAAGTTAACGCAGCCATCCATTCGTATGTGGCTATGGCCAATCCGCCTGCAAAACCTGATCCTGACATACCAATAAATTGCTCTGCAGATATGTTTGCAGCAATAAGAGAAGCACCAATTGCCCACCAGGGAAGTGATTTACTAGCTAAAAAATAGTCTTCGGTGCTTTTTGTTTTTCCTTTTTTATTGCGTGAAACCCATAAACCAACACCTAAGATGACTAAAGCATATAATGCGAAAACTATATAGTCAAGTGTTTCAAAACTTGTATTCATTATCTTATATTTTNTCGTTAATGATTTATCTCAAAAGTTAAAAATGAGATGCTCGATTTGATTTTCCGCAAAGTATAAAATAAAGAAAGCTTAAAAAAGAGGAGCGAGTATTTTTTTTGCCTTTTCGATNTCATCNACATGGACNTAAATCTGTTGGGTAAATAAATNGNNTGATCCAAANCCAGCAAGTCTNGCAGACTCNCCTTCNTCCTTAATTATAGGAATNATATTNTCNANANTNAGTGCCTCANTTAACNCAAGTANCTCAATTGAAGAACCNGTATATAANAGCTTAAATTCTTNTTTNGNCATNATTTTGGCTAGGATTTGTTGTATTTNCTATTCCATATAGCAGGATTAAAATTTTTACCCAAAGCAAATCCATAAAACAACACAATTGAAACAATTGCCTTAAACATAAAAAAGAATAACATCCAAAAAGATGAGGAGTCAGGATTTTTTGAAAATATTTCCATTGGAGTTAATTCAGTTGCAAACCAACTGATTAATAATAAGAATAAAAGAAGATTCCAAATATTTTTAAATGGCCACATCATAATTCTTCGAAAAGGGTTTAAATCATTTCCCCATTTGTGAACTAGATAGAAATAATTGTTGCCCAAGGGAACAAAAAGAAGCGGATCATCCTTTCTCTCCAATCTAAAAAGTATTGAGGGGGCCATAATTTTCATTTCAGAAAGTATGGTATTATGCTCTTTCTCAACTAAAGAAATTGCTTTACAAGCGCTTTTAGGCAGTTCCCCCTTAAAATATTTTATATCTAAAAAACGCAAACGATAATTAATACAAACTTCACGTATTTGATCTAAATGGTATATCCTATTGCTTTCTAATTTATCAAAATTAAAATTATTTTGAAATTTAATATTTAAATTTTCAAATAGGTCTAAAAGTGATTTACTTGTATATTTAGATTTTAAGTGCTTAACCCTCGTGTCTGATAAGACCTCTTCAATATTTGTTTTAGCTAAAAATTTCATCATCATCTTCATTAATCATTACTACAAAAATAAAACAAATATTTTATAAAATTTTATAAAAAAACATTTCCTGATAAAATAATTAATTAGCGTAGTTCTACTTCAAATCTTTGCTTAAAATTTTTCAAAAGTTTATCCATAACTTTATCTATCTGTATGTCTGTTAATGTTCTGTTTTTATCTTGAAAGGTAAAATTTATTCCATATGATTTTTTGTCTTTTGGAAGATTTTCCCCCTCATAAACATCAAAAAGAGTAACATGTTTTAAAATTTTTTTTTCAGTTTTAAATGCAATTTCTTTGATTAAGTCAAATGAAATTTCATGGTCTATTAGAAGAGAGAAATCTCGACGCATAAATGGAAATTTTGTAATTTCTTCAAAGGTAATTTTCTTTGAGAAAGCATCTTTGGTAAGCTTACTCCAATTTAACTCTGCAAAATATACTTCTTGATCAACATCAAACTCTTTTTTTAAATCATTTGATATTAAACCAAAAGTTCCATATATATTTCGATCATTTACCAAAGAAAAAGCTGATTCAAAATTGTTGTTAATAACAATTTCAAATTTCAAGCTATTATAGCCTAAAGTTCTGAATAAATCAATTAGCATTCCTTTAAGATAGAAAAAAGGATCTGTTAATTTATTTTCCTCCCAGTGATTGTTAAACACTGTTCCTGAGAGTGTTATACTTAAACGTTTTTCTTCAATAAACTGATCGTTTTTTCTTCCGTAAATACTTCCAAACTCATATAATTTAAGCTGTCTGTTTTGTCGATTTAAATTAAATGAGATAACCTCTAAAGCTTGATGCATAAGGGATTGCCTCATTTTTGATAATTCTTGACCTAGTGGATTGACCAAAATCAAACTTTCGTGAAAGTTATCTATGTAATTTGGTGATACAAGAGAATTATTTAAAGTTTCATAAAAACCAAAACTAGAAAGTTGTTTGGAAATGGTATTTTCAAGCTTCTGAATACTTTTAACTTCAAACTTAGGATTAGATTCAAAAGTCATTGGTCTTTCCTCTAATCTATTGTAACCGAATACCCTTAATATTTCTTCAATGACATCAGCTGGCCTAGTCACATCAACTCTATAGCGCGGTATAGTCATTCCAATACCTGTTTCTGAGACATTATTTATTTTAATTTCTAAAGCATTTAAAATGACATTCAAATCTTTTTCATCGATTTTTTGGCCGATAGTTTTTTCGAGTTTTTCAAAACTTAAAAATATTTGAGCTGGATCGATTAAAGGATTTGAAAACTCTTGAATTTCGCTTGATATTTGACCACCAGCAATTTGTTTTATTAATATCGCTGCTCGTTTTAAAGCAATAATTCCAATCTCAGGATCAATTCCACGTTCGAATCTGAATGACGCGTCAGTATTTAGTCCATGATGTTTTGCAGTTTTACGAACACTGATAGGATCAAAATATGCGCTCTCGAGAAAGATATTAGTAGTTTGATCACTTACTCCAGACTCTTTGCCTCCAAATATACCTGCAATGCAATGTCCCTGTTTTTCATCACTTATTATCAAATCTTCATCCTTTAATTTTCTTTCAATATCATCTAGTGTTGTAAAAGCTGTGTTTTCAGGAAATGTTTTAACAATGATTTGATTATGAATTTTATTTGCATCAAAAGCATGTAATGGCTGCCCAAGTTCATGCATAACATAATTCGTAATGTCAACTATATTGTTTTTTGGATTGATTCCAATGGCTTTTAATCGATTTTGAAGCCATAATGGAGAATTAGATATTTCTACATTAGAAATTGTCAATCCATAGTATTGAAAACACTTATCGATTGATTCAACTGTTATAGGAATAGTTTTTTGAATATTATCAACATGAAAGGATGAAGTTTCTGGGAAAGACCAATCAAAGTGTATCTTACGTAGCATACACAAGGCTTTTAGGTCTCTTGCAACACCCAGATGACTCATAGCATCCGCACGATTTGGTGTTAAACCAATTTCATATACTGTATCTATTTCGATATCAAAAAGATCTGAAGCAGAAGTTCCTTCGATTTCAGAATCATCCAATACAAGTATTCCATCGTGATTGTCTCCCAAGCCTAATTCATCTTCAGCACAAATCATACCCATGCTTACCTCTCCACGAATCTTACTCTTTTTGATTTTAAGTTCATTACCGTTATGAAAATTAAGGACTGTTCCAATCGTTGCTACTAATACCTTTTGTCCTTTATCAACATTAGGTGCCCCGCAAACGATGGGAACCACATTGTCATTCCCTATATCTACTTCAGTTATTTTCAAACGATCAGCATTTGGATGAACATCACAACTTAATACTTTTCCAACAACCACACCTTTAAGACTTCCTTTAATGCTTTCAAAATTATGTATAGCCTCAACTTCAAGACCAAGATCTGTTAACATCATGCTAATATCTTCTTTAGGGAGATCTACTTTTAAAAACTGTTGTAACCAGTTNTGTGATATTTTCAAAAAACTTGTTTTANAATTATAATGATGCAAATATATGAATCTATCCTACGATTTTCAGCTAATGAAATTCCAAATATTNGAATCAAATTTTAATCCAGCTAAAGTTTTCTTGACACATTGGTGATCAGCAATCTTTAAGTAAGGGTCTAGTTTTAATATTCGTATTGTTTCTTCTCTTGCAGCTTTGAGAAGTGAGTGGTCTTTAATTAAATCGGCAATTTTGAATTTAATAATACCACTTTGCTGGGTNCCCATCATGTTCCCTGGACCTCNAAGTNTTAGATCTACTTCTGCGATTTCAAAACCATCATTACTTCTGCTCATAGTTTCCATTCTTGTAAGGGCATCTTGACTAAGTTTTGATTCTGTCATTAGAATACAATAGCTCTGATCAGCTCCTCTACCTACACGACCCCTAAGTTGATGAAGCTGTGACAACCCAAATCGTTCTGCACTTTCAATAATCATGACAGATGCATTTGGNACATTAACACCAACCTCAATAACAGTAGTAGCAACCATTATTTGAGTCTTTCCTTTGATGAAGCGTTCCATCTCAAGGACTTTATCTTTCGATTTCATTTGCCCATGTACTATGCTAATATGATAATTTGGAATAGGAAAACTTCTTGACAAACTTTCATAGCCATCCATCAAGTCTTTATAATCTAGTTTNGAAGATTCTTGGATTAGAGGGTATACTACATAAACTTGTTTACCTAGATTAATTTGTTCCTTAATAAAGGCAAAAACTTTTAGTCGATTTGAATCAGTACGGTGCAATGTTTTAATTTTTTTTCTACCTGGAGGTAGTTCATTAATAACAGAAAGGTCCAAATCACCATAGATACTCATAGCAAAAGTCCTTGGTATAGGTGTTGCAGTCATTACTAATATGTGCGGAGGNAGTTCGTTTTTTTTCCATATTTTGGCTCTCTGAGCAACACCAAATCGATGCTGCTCATCAATTATAGCCAGGCCCAAACTCTTAAANTGGACNTTGTCTTCAAAAACAGCNTGNGTACCAATCAAAATATTCAACTCACCATTTTGNAGTCCATGATGAATTTCTTGACGTTCTTTTTTGACNCTACTTCCAGTTAATAAAGCTACGGTGATATTTAATTTNTTAATTTGATCTNCCACNGATTGATAATGTTGTTGTGCTAAAATTTCTGTTGGAGCGATAAGACATGCTTGATAGCCATTGTCTAATGCAATCAACATTAAAAGTAAGGCGACTATTGTCTTTCCCGATCCTACGTCCCCCTGAAGAAGTCGATTCATTTGTCTACCGGTTCCCATGTCAACTCTAATCTCCTTAATAACTCTCTTTTGTGCATTGGTTAAATTATAGGGGAGAAGTTTAAAAAAGTTATTAAACTTACTTCCNACTTTCTTAAAATCGTGCCCCTTTATCTTCTGTTTTCTCTGTTCTTTTTTAAGAACTAATTGCATTTGCATATAGAAAAACTCTTCAAATTTTAATCTCATTTGTGCTCTTGCTAAAACATGTTGATTTTTAGGGAAATGGATTTGCTTTATTGCTTCATCTTTTGAAATAAGTTTATATTGATTTAATAAAGATGAAGGAAGTGTTTCAGAAAAAGGATTTTTTTGTATCTCAATGAGCTGAACTACCATTTTTTGAACAACCTTCTGGGAAATCGCTTTATTTATGAGTTTTTCTGTTGAAGGGTATATTGGATAAAAAGAAATTTTGGTGTTTTTTTGAAAATTGCTTTCCAGTTCAATTTCAGGATGTGGCATACTAGCTTTACCTCTAAACCAATTCAAACGTCCAAAAATAATATATGATTCATTAATTTTTAATTGATCTCTAATCCACCTATAACCTCGAAACCATACCAATTCTATTTCACCGGTTTCATCTTNAAAANTTGCAACCATTCGTTTACCTCGTTTTTGATCAATATAATTAACAGAGGTAATTTTACCTTTAATTTGAATTTCTGTATTGTTTCTAGGAATATCATTTATTGAATAAAATCGAGTTCTNTCAATATAACGATTTGGAAAAAAATGTAATAGATCCTCAAAAGTTCTTAGATTAAGTTCTTCTTTAAGCAAACGCGCACGCTCAGGCCCTACACCTTTTAAATAGACTAAAGTCGTTTGCATTGCATCCATTTTATTTAATACTTTTATCGAGANGAGTTAATTTGTAAATTTAATTAGTTAAAGCGAATATTAAAATATGCGTGCATTGGTAATTTCTGGAGGAGGAAGTAAAGGTGCTTTTGCAGGAGGAATCGCACAATATTTACTAGAGGTAGAAAAACAATCATACGATTTATTCTTAGGAACGTCTACAGGAAGTCTTTTAGTTTCTCATCTTGCCTTAGGTAAGGTAGAAACAATAAAAAAAGCTTTCACACATGTCAATCAATCAAGTATTTTTAGTACAAATCCATTTATAATTGATAGTAAAAATGGGGTTAATCAAATTAAAATCAATCATTTTAATGTTTTAAAAAACTTTATTCGAGGTAGAAAAACTTTTGGTGAGAGTTATAATTTAAGAAGATTGATAGAACAGCAAATAACTATCGAGGATTATGACATTTTAAAACTGAGCCATAAAGAAGTTGTAGTATGTGTTGCTAATTTGACTGGTAATAGAGTTGAGTACAAAAAACTAAAAGAATGTACCTATTCAGATTTTATGGATTGGATATGGATTTCGTGTAATTATGTACCTTTTATGACGTTGGCTACTAAAGAAGATTGTGAATATGCCGATGGTGGTTTAGGATGTGTTATCCCTATTGAAAAAGCAATCACTCTAGGGGCATCGCATATAGACGCAATTCTTTTGGGCACNGAATTTCAAATGACTCATAGAGCACATTCTAAAAATCCATTTGATGCATTAAGTTCTATTTTTGGCTTTATTTCTGATCGTATTGAAGTCCAAAATATGCATATAGGAAAATTAGTAGCTGAAGATTATAATGCGAGTTTAAGGGTGTTTTACACACCTGAAATATTGACTAACAATTCACTAGTCTTTAATCGATCTCAAATGAAAAAATGGTGGCAAATGGGTTTTAATCACGCTCAATCAAAATCAAAAAACTAGTTTAACATAATAGAAATAGATGTTTATAATTAATTATTTAATGTTAATAATGAAATTAGATAATCCCTATTTTTAAAGTTTCTATGAAAAACATTCCCGAAACTTACCTAAACTCATTAAATAAAGAACAACAATTACCTGTGCTTCACAAAGAAGGGCCGCTAATTGTTATCGCTGGAGCAGGTTCTGGAAAAACAAGAGTGCTGACCTACAGGATTGCTCACTTGATGGCGTCAGGAGTAGATTCATTTTCAATATTAGCATTGACTTTTACCAATAAAGCAGCTCGTGAAATGAAAGGAAGGATTGCTCAACTGGTTGGNGAAAGCGAAGCAAAAAATTTATGGATGGGCACTTTCCATTCTGTCTTTGCTCGAATTTTAAGACATGAGGCTGATAAACTAGGTTTTCCATCTAATTTCACTATATATGATACTCAAGACTCTGATAGATTAGTTTCTTCTATTATCAAAGAAATGGGTCTAGATAAAGACATATATAAATACAAACAAATTAGGGGCCGAATATCTGCTTTTAAAAATAGTTTAATTACTGTAAAAGCTTATTTTAATGATATAGACTTACAAGAGGCTGATGTTATGTCTAAACGACCTGAAATGGGATCAATTTATAAGGAATATGTTGATCGGTGCTTTAAGGCAGGAGCCATGGATTTTGACGATTTATTATTGCGTACAAATGAACTACTCAATCGCCATCCAGATGTTTTAGCAAAATACCAAGATCGTTTTCGTTATATTTTGGTAGATGAGTATCAAGACACAAACCACTCTCAATATCTTATTGTAAGGGCACTGTCAGATCGCTATCAAAATATTTGTGTTGTGGGTGATGATGCCCAGAGTATTTATTCATTCAGAGGGGCAAATATTAATAATATACTTAATTTCCAAAAGGATTATGATGACGTTTCATTATACCGACTCGAACAAAATTATCGATCTACTAAGACGATAGTTAATGCTGCTAATTCAATAATCAATCACAATAAAACAAAAATTGATAAGGTTGTATGGACTTCAAATCCTGATGGATCGTTGATTCAATTAAACAGACTGGCAACAGATTCAGAAGAAGGAAGACATGTGGCTTCTAGTATATTTGATTTTAAAATGCAAGAGCAGAGTAAAAATACTGATTTTGCAATACTATATCGTACCAATGCACAATCAAGAGCAATGGAAGATGCATTGCGGAAAATAGATATTCCTTATCAAATTTACGGTGGTTTATCATTTTATCAGCGAAAAGAAGTTAAAGATCTTTTGGCTTATTTGCGTCTAATTGTTAATCCAAGAGATGAGGAGAGTTTAAAAAGAGTAATTAATTATCCAGCAAGGGGTATTGGTCAAACTACTGTAGATAAGCTTATAATAGCCTCAAAAAAACATGGTTTATCATTATTTGACACAATAATTAAAGCCAAAGAATTAGGTATTAATCTCAATGCAGGCACTTTAAGTAAATTATCTAATTTTTCTAACTTAATTCTACGTTTTCAAATCGAAAATGATAGCTTAAATGCTTTTGATATTGCTGATCTTGTAACAAAGAAAATTGGCTTGATTTATGAATTAAAGAAAGATGCTACTCCAGAGGGAATTTCCCGAATTGAAAATGTAGAAGAATTATTGAATGGTATACGTGATTTTACAGAAGAGCAAAAAGAACTCGCTGATNCTACTGCAAATCTTTCTGAGTTTTTAGAGGATATAGCACTTGCTACAGATCAAGACAAAGAAGATAATTCAAATATAGATAGGGTTGCTTTAATGACTATACATTTGGCTAAAGGACTAGAGTTCCCATATGTCTATATTGTTGGATTAGAGGAAGATCTTTTCCCTTCTGCATTGAGCCTAAATACGCGATCCGAACTGGAGGAGGAACGTCGTTTATTTTATGTAGCCCTAACACGAGCTAAAAAGCGTGCTTTTCTTTCTTACACATTATCTAGATATCGATGGGGTAAGTTGATTGACGCTGAGCCGAGTCGTTTTATAGAAGAAATTGATAATCAATATATTAACAGAATAAACCTCAATAATAGTTATCAGTATAAACCTTTAATGGATACTTCAATTTTTGAAGATAATAGGACAGCCAAAAGTGATTCCAAATTAATAATAGCTAATGAAAAATCAATAACAAAACCAACACCTTCGCAGTTAAAAAAATTAAGGAGAATTGATATCGGAAAAACTGCATCAAGCTTCCCAGATGATTTTTTGATTAAAGAAGGTGTAGAGGTTGAACATGCTCGTTTTGGTAATGGGATTGTAAAATCTATAGAGGGAAAAGGAAATGATAAAAAGGCGGTAATACTATTTAAAGGGTTTGGAATCAAAAATCTACTATTACGTTTTGCGAAGCTTAAGGTTAAATAGTTGAAAATGGTAGAATATATAACTTGCTATTCAGAAAAACCAAATCCCAAGCATTTACAAAAAACTGTAAAAATTCTTGAAAATGGAGGACTAGTTATTTTTCCAACTGATACTGTTTACGCATTATGTTGCTTGAGTAATAATTCAGAAGCACTAGAAAAATTTTCAAAAATTAAAGGGGTCAAATTGCAACAAGCCCCATTAAGTTTTTTATTTCAAGATATAAGAGAAATTTCCAAAATCGTAGCACCTATGAATTCTCAAACTTTTAAACTTATCAAGCGTCTACTCCCAGGTCCTTATGCCTTAATTCTAAATACAATGCAAAAACTTCCTAAGCCCTTTGAAAAGCGTAAAACTATCGGAGTTAGAATATCAAGCCATTCATTTCTTAAAAGCCTGTTACCACTTTTAAAGGTACCTTTAATTACAAGTTCACTTCATGATCCTGATGAAATTTTGGACTACACTACTGATCCTGAAGCCCTTTTTGAACAATGGNNATCAAAAATTGATTTAATGATTTCTGATGGTTATGGAAGTAATATTCCTTCGACAGTTTTAGATTTGAGTGTTAATCCATTTAAGTTAATTCGTGAAGGTGCTGGAAAAATTCAATTTTAAAAATTTAANCAATTTTAGAAATGATTTGATGTGCAACTTGCATTGCTTTTGCCCCATCTTTTAAGGAAACTTTGGGTGTTAAGTTTCTTATAATACAATTGGCAAAATGTTCTAATTCATCTTTTATTGGATTTGTATTTTCAATGTTTGGATTTTCAAAATAAATTTGTTTTTTATGNCCTTCTGCATTGGTAANGAAAAGAGGTAAATCTTCATTTATGTCTGGATTTATGTCTTTGATTTTTACTATTTCTACTTCTCTTGCCAAGAAGTTTAAGGCGATGTAAGCATTTTTTTGAAAAAAACGTGATTTACGCATTTTTTTTAATGAAATTCTACTTGCAGTAAAGTTGGCAACACATCCGTTTACAAATTCTATTCTTGCATTACAAATATCTGGAGTTTCACTTATCACAGAAACTCCAGAAGCGTCAATTTTTTTGATTNTTGATTTAACTAAACTTAAAACGATATCAATATCATGAATCATCAAATCTAAAACAACTGAAACATCAGTTCCTCTGGGGTTAAATTCTGCAAGACGATGAGTTTCGATNAACATTGGATTATTGAGCNATGGAAGTGCTGCTTGGAAAGCTGGATTAAACCGCTCAACATGACCAACTTGACCTAAAACAGATTTTCTCTCTGCCATCTTAACTAAATCATTAGCTTCTNTAACAGTATTAGACATTGGCTTTTCAATGAAAATATTTTTATTTNCATTAATTGCTTTTTGGGCAATTTCAAAATGTGAAAGGGTAGGAGTCACNATATCAACAATATCAACAGCTAATATNAGTTCATCTGGGCTGCTAAACGCCACATAGTTTTCTTCAGATGTGATTTTTTTTACTGTCTCTGGATTTGGGTCATAATAACCAACAAGATCTAAAATTTTTGAANCCTCAGCAGCCTTTAGATGTANTTTACCTAGATGNCCTGCACCAAANACCCCAATTTTAATCATAAANGATATATTTATTNAAAAGTACAATCAAATTCATAATATTTTGATCAAACTAAACTATTTTTACAATTAATGTATGACACNANAAAACANCAAGGTTTAAGAAAACAATTNATTGANTTGTTAAANAANAAAGGTATTAAAGACACCAATGTNTTAGAAGTTATNAAGTCCGTTCCCCGTCATCTTTTTATGGATCCTGGATTAATAAATTTTGCATATGAAGACAATGCCTACCCTATAGCAGCTGATCAAACAATATCTCAACCTTATACTGTAGCTTATCAAACTGAATTATTACAGTTAAGTAAATATGATAAAGTTCTTGAAATTGGAACTGGTTCAGGTTATCAAACTGCTATTTTATTAGGATTAACTTCACATGTTTATACCATGGAACGTCAGAATTTACTATTTAAAAAAACACAAAGGCTATTTGAAAAACTAAATTTACGCCCAAAAAAACATCTTTTTGGAGATGGCTATTTGGGGTATGATAAAGCAGCACCATATGACCGTATAATTGTTACAGCTGCCTCGCCATTAATTCCTGAAGTCTTATTAAATCAACTAAAAATAGGGGGAAAATTGGTAGTTCCTCTTGGGGAAAAAGAACAGTTTATGATGCGTTTCACTAGAAAAGGAATAAACTTATTTGATAAGGAAAAATTTGGGCGTTTTCGTTTCGTGCCCTTATTACAAAATAAAAATTAAATAATTTAGTTATAAAATATTCTGATAATGAAGTTTGAGAATACAAAAATAGCTTATTCACTTAAAACAGATCGCGAGCTATACAAAGCATATATTCTGTTTAAAATATTCTCTAAAAACTTTCTTGTTTATTTTGGAAGTAAACTTGCACTCTTGGTAATCAAAGTAGGTCTACCCTTTAATTTTTTATTTAGACATACTGTTTTTTTTCAATTTTGCGCTGGTGACAATGAAAAAGATTCACTTAAAAGAGTAGAATCTTTATCGAAGTTAAACGTAAGTTCATATATGCATTTTGCTGCAGAAGGACAAAAAAATGAAGATGGAATGGACAGAAGTTTAGAAAGAGTTTTAGAAACTCTAAAAATTTCAAAATTCAATGAGTCTCTCCCTTTTGCTGTATTTAAAGCTACAGCTTTTGGTCCAGTCGAGCTTTTTGAAAAGAAAACTAAAGGCAACAAATTAAGTGAGGATGAATTAGCCGTATGGGATCGCGTTATTAGAAGAATTAATACCTGTTGTAAATTTGCAAAAAATGAAAATGTTCGACTTTTAATAGATGCTGAAGAGTCTTGGTTGCAGGATGCTATAGACGAAATCGCTTTAGAACTGATGAGGAAGTATAATACTGGAAAAGAACCTTTAATTTTCAATACAGCTCAAATGTACCGAAAAGATAGATTTTCTTATTTAAAAAACTTAATCAATACAGCGAAAAGGGAAAATTTTCAAATTGGAATTAAACTTGTTAGAGGAGCTTACATGGAGAAAGAAAATGACAAAGCTCTAAAAACAGGATATCCGTCTCCGATATGTGATTCCAAAGAGAAAACAGATAAAAACTTTAATGCAGGGTTATATTTGATTCTATCAAATTTAAATCGGTGTGAATTATTTTTAGGATCTCATAGTGAAGATAGTACTTTAAGAGTGATTGATTGGATGAAGGAAAAAAAACTTTCCACAAATCATTCAAGAATATGGTTTTCACAACTTTATGGGATGGCAGATCATATTTCTTTTAATTTGGCATCAGCTGGTTATCAAGTTATTAAATATGTCCCTTACGGACCAATAAAGGAAGTTATACCCTACTTAATTAGAAGAGCAGAGGAAAATACATCTATCAAAGGACAAACCCCAAGAGAATTGAGNTTAATTAGAAAAGAATTAAAGCGNAGAAANAATCTAAGGNTTACTGAATGAAATAATATTTAAANTTTTNGCACAATTAATTACNTCAAAGAATNCAGAATCACTTGTTTTAATCTCAATATGATATTTTTTACANGAATCTTTTTTTACATCACTTTTAGAAAAATTCACTTTTCCAATTTTGATAAATTCTTTTATTTTTTGCGTAGTTAGATTAGGTTGTTTTTCTTTGATTTCTTTAGAAAAAACAACTTCTTTTTGGAGTAGATTATCAATTACCCTAGCATTTGGAGTGTAATTACAACTTGTTTTTTTTCCATTTAAAAAAAAAGCTAAAAAAATTAAGCCAAATGAAAAACCTGCTAAGTAAAATCCTAATCTATAAAGAACCTTCATATTTTTCCATTATTGTTAATTTTTGTCAAAACTCTATTACCATTTTTTTTCTTATTTATTATAAAATGATCGTAGTCTATTGGAAGATGGGGTTTAATTTTTTCTGCCCATTCTAAAAAACATAAATTGCGAGAGTCAAAATATTCTTCTATACCAAAATCTAATGCCTCATCAGGATGATTGAGACGGNAAAAGTCAAAGTGATAAAAGATTATATTATTACTCTCATAAGAATTTATCAGAGAAAAAGTTGGACTGTTTACAGCTTCTTTTACACCAAGTAATCTAGCGGCTTCTGATATAAGAGTTGTTTTACCAACTCCCATCTCTCCGTCAATTCTTATGACTGAGGTGAGAGAATAGTCTAATAGATATTGAGCAGCTTTCCTGATTTCATTTAATGTAAAGCACAGTTGCATTTTTCAAAAGTAGGATTATCGTGGCTTTAATACAACAAACGGAATAATCATTTCCTCAAAAGAAACACCCCCGTGTTGAAAGGTGTTATTAAATAGTTTTGCGTAGTGATTAAAATTATTTTTATAAACAAAGTATGAATCACTTTTTGCAAAAATATAGCTACTATTAACTCCATAAAAAGAGGGTAGTTGATATTTTTTAGGAGATTTACATAAAATTACATCTTTAGTTTCATATGTTAAACTTTTTCCAGACTTATAACGTAAATTCATACTTGTTTNCTTATCTCCTATTACTTCACTTGGGTGTCCTACATTTATAGTTCCATGATCAGTAGTTAATAGAATCTGAAAATCAAGAGCTGAAGCCTTTTTAATTAATTCTTTCAAAGGACTATTTTTAAACCAACTTAGAGTTAGCGAGCGATATGCTTTATTATCAGAAGCTAATTCTTTTATCACTTCCATTTCNGTCTTAGCATGTGAAATCATATCAACAAAATTATAAACNACTGTAGTAAGGACTTCATGTTTGTGGTTTTGTAAGTTTTTAATAAGTTGTTGACTCTGAATTAATTGTGTAATTTTATGATAGCTCAAGGGGCGGTTAATACCTAATCTTTCGCATTGTTCTTTTAAAAAATCAAACTCATGTTGATTTTTTCCACCATCATCAGTATCATTCTTCCACCATTGAGGATATCTATTACTAATTTCAAGAGGTGTNANTCCNGCAAAAAATGAATTTCTTGCATATTGTGTGGCTGTAGGTAAAATACTAAAATATGTATTTTCACTTTCTATTTTGTAATACTCTTTTATTTCAGGTAATATTATTTTCCACTGATCATATCGAAGATTATCAATCATCAACAACAAGCAAGGCTTATGACTTTTAAGTTCTGGAAATACAAATTTTTTAAAAACTTGATGAGAAAACGTTGGGCCATCATTTATCTCCATCCAATTCTCATAATTATTTTCAATNAATTTCGAAAATTGAATATTGGCCTCTTGCATTTGNGTTTTAAAAACNTCTAACATACTNAGGTCTTCTAGACTTNCAAGTTCTAGGTCCCAATACAGGAGCTTTTTAAAATATTCAATCCAATCTTCATGGTTTTTTAAATCAATAAGTGATTTTGATATTTCGCGAAATTGTTTTTGGTAGTTAAATACTGTCTTATTAGCTATCAAACTCTTATGGTCAAGAATTTTTTTGAGTGATAATAAAATTTGATTTGGATTTACTGGTTTAATTAAATAGTCAGAGATTTTTGCTCCTATNGCCTCATTCATAATTTGCTCCTCTTCATTCTTTGTAATCATTACTACTGGAAGGCTTGGGTTAATATTTTTAATTTCATCTAAGGTTTCTAAACCACTTAACCCTGGCATATTTTCATCGAGTAAAACAATATCAAAATCTTGATTTTTAATTAGATCTATAGCATCTAATCCATTACTGCAGGGTTTAGTCTCATAACCTCNTTCTTTTANNAATAAAAAGTGAGGTTTNAGNAACTCAATTTCNTCATCTACCCACAAAATTTTGATACAATTCATTTNTTATATTTGTTACTTACAAAGTTGATTTTGGTAACCCGAAAGAATAAATTATTTAACGATCCAATTTATGGTTTTATTTCCATAGAAACAGAATTGATATTACAACTTATTAACCACCCCTATTTCCAACGTTTAAGAAGAATCTCCCAGATGGGGTTATCGAGTTTAGTTTATCCCGGAGCTAATCATACTCGTTTTGAACATGCTTTGGGCTCTATGCATGTTATGCAAAAGGCAATTGATGTTTTGATTTTAAAAGGAATTAAAATCAATCCTAAAGAACGTGANGCTATGCAAATTGCTGCATTGTTGCANGATATTGGTCACGGTCCATTTTCTCATGCAACAGAAAAAACTTTATTAAAAGGGATAAATCATGAAACTATTTCGCTAAAGATAATAAGACTTCTAAACAAAAGCTTTGATGGAAAACTTGATTTAGCAGAACAAATTTTTATTGGAAATCACCCCAGAAAGTTTATGAATGAATTAATCTCTGGTCAGATAGATGTTGACAGACTAGATTATCTAAAAAGAGATAGTTTCTACACCGGTGTTACAGAGGGAAATATCAATACCGATCGCATAATAGCAACTATGAACGTTAGAGAAGAAAATCTTGTTTTTGAGACAAAAGGAATTTACTCCCTAGAAAAGTTTCTTTTGGCAAGAAAGTTAATGTATTGGCAAGTATACTTGCATAAAACAAGTTTAGCTGCAGAAATGATATTATTAAAAATTATCCAAAGATTTCAATCTTTAATAAAACAACGAAAAGGGAATCTAAATAAATATAATATGCTATTTCCTTTTTTAAAAATGAACCCTTCAGAGACAATTGAAGATAAAGTTCTTATTCACTACTTGAGTATGGATGATTCTGATATTATTCAACTTCTTAAATCATTGGAGAATCATAATGATATTGTTTTAAGTCTATTATCTAGTCAATTACTTAAACGTAATTTACCTAAAATAAAAATAAGTGAAAATGCATATACTAATGAAGAGTTGGATAAAATGAAATGTAAATTAAAAAGTAATGAATATGATANTAGTGATTACTTTGTTTTTAATGGAAGTATTTCAAATCAAACATATATTTCTGACGAATCACAAATTTTAATACTTGATAAAAAAAATCATATCTACCCAATTGCAGATGCCATAACATATCTTGATTTTAAACAGTTTTCTACCCCCATAATTAAGTTTTATTTATGTTATCCAAAACANTNTAGTTCTTTATAATTGCGTAATTTTGCAAAATGAAATTAACTGCTTTAGAAATNTCTAAAAAACTTAATGGTACAGTAGTAGGTGATGATAAAGTAATTATTAAAAGTCTTTCTAGAATTGAAAATGCTGAAAAAGGGTCAATTTCATTTTTGGCAAACAACAAATACAACCATTTTCTAAATAAAACAAAAGCGAGTGCAATTCTTATATCTGAAAACATAAAATTTAATCAAGACCTATCTACAACCCTAATTCGTGTTCAGGATGCCTACAATTCATTTACTCAGCTTTTAATTGAATGGTCAAACGAAAAAAATATAACCAAACCAGATGGAGTACATCCAACTGCAATAATTGATTCATCAGCTCAAATTGGTGATAATGTCTTTATTGGTCCTTATGTATATATTGGATCAGATACAAAAATNGAAGATGGTGTTCAGATTCAATCACATTGTTATGTTGGTGANAATGTAATAATTAACAAAAATACTTTGCTTAAAACAAGGGTAAGTGTGCTGGATGATACNGAGATTGGATTAGGTTGTATATTACATACTGGAGTAGTTTTAGGATCTGATGGATTTGGTTATGCATTACAAAATGATCAAACTTATTTTAAAACTCCCCAATTAGGGAAAGTAGTAATTAAAGATTACGTGGAGATTGGNTCGAATACAACNATTGATAGAGCAACATTGGGTGCTACAATAATTGGTAAAGGGGTTAAGTTAGATAACTTGATCCAGATTGCACATAATGTTGAAATAGGTTCTCACACTGCTATTGCTGCTCAAACGGGGATAGCTGGTTCCTCAAAAATAGGTTCACGTTGTGTTATTGGAGGTCAGGTAGGTATCATAGGGCATCTCAAAATTGGTGATGATGTTCACATTCAAGGACAAACTGGTGTTATTAAAGACATCCCGGATGGAAGTAAAGTTCAAGGAACTCCAGCTATTGATTTTAATTCTTTCTACAAATCTTACGCTTTATTTAAAAGCTTACCTNCAATTGAAAGCCGTCTATCACTTTTAGAAAAAAATAAATAGATATGATAAAAAAAATAAAACCTCAAAAAACCCTATCAAAATCAATTGAAATACAAGGTGTAGGATTACATTCTGGAGAAAAGATAAAATTAACTTTGAATCCCACTCCAGAGAATACTGGTATTAAATTCATTCGAACCGACACTAATCCTAAGGTAGAAATTCCTGCTCTCTCTAATTTTATTTCATCAACTGAGAGAGGTACCACTTTGGAAAAAGATGGAGAATTTATAAAGACTACAGAGCATNTTTTAGCAGCACTTTATTCAGCTGGAATAACTAATTGTGAAATTCAAACTAATGGGCCTGAGATACCAATAATGGATGGTTCTTCGAAGTTCTTTGTCGAAGCTATTTTAAAGGTAGGTATTGTTGAGCAAACTGAATATCAAGATTTATTTGTAGTTGAAGAAGTGATTCAACATACTGATCCTGAAACAGGTAGTGAAATATTGTTGCTTCCCTCAGAGGATACATGCTTTAGTGTAATGATAGATTTTAAAACCAAAGTTCTTGGTTCTCAAAATGCAAATCTCATGACACTAGAAGATTTTCCAAATGAGATCGCTCCAGCAAGAACATTCAGCTTTCTTCATGAGTTAGAAGACCTAATAGATAATGGATTAATTAAAGGTGGTGATCTGAATAATGCAATTGTTTACGTTAATGAACCTATTGCAAATACTAAAATGGAACGTTTGAAAAAGATATTTGGAAAAGATGAAATTTCAATAAAGCCTAATGGTATTTTAGAAAATCTAAAATTAAACTTTCCTAACGAAGCAGCTCGTCATAAATTATTAGACTTGATTGGTGACTTGGCTTTAGTTGGTATGCAAATTCAAGGGCGAATTATTGCCACTAAACCTGGACATAAAATCAATACGGAATTTGCTAAAAAGATTTCTATGCTTATTAAGCAAGAAAAAAAATCAATTGTTCCTAAGGTTGACTTATCTAAACCTCCATTAATGGATGTTAATCAAATCATGGACATGCTCCCGCATAGACCTCCTTTCTTATTAGTTGATAAGGTTTTTGAGCTTTCTGAAACGCATGTAGTTGGTTTAAAGAATGTCACAATGAACGAATCATTTTTTCAAGGACACTTTCCTGGAGCACCTGTCATGCCAGGAGTCCTTCAAATCGAATCAATGGCTCAAGCAGGAGGTGTACTAGTTTTAAGCACTGTTCCTGATCCAGAAAATTACCTTACATTTTTCATGAAGATTGACAATGTTAAATTTAAACGTCCTGTATATCCTGGTGACACTTTAATATTTAAATTAGANTTNATAACACCAATTNGAAGAGGNATTTGTAATATGAGAGGNTATGCATTTGTAAATGATCAATTGGTNAGNCAGGGTGATCTTATGGCTCAAATATTAAGACGAAAAACTTAAATGATNAAGTCTCTTAACTTCATCCATCAAAATGCAAAAATAAAATCGAATGTTTCAATTGATCCATTCTCGGTGGTACATGAAAATGTTGAAATAGGAGAAAACACTTGGATCGGTTCTAACGTTACAATAATGAATGGTAGCAGAATAGGTGCAAATTGTAAAATTTTCCCAGGATCAGTAATTGGTGCGATCCCTCAAGATCAAAAATTTAATGGAGAAAATTCATTAGCTATTATTGGTAACGATTCTACAATTAGAGAATTTGTAACTATTAACAGAGGTACCTCAGCATCAGGTGTTACTAAAATTGGAGGAAATTGTCTTATTATGGCCTATTCACATATTGCCCATGATTGTTCAATAGGAGAAAATTGTATTTTATCTAATAATAGCACACTTGCAGGTCACGTCGAGATTGGGAATAATGTGGTTCTCTCTGGATTAACTGCCATTCAGCAATTTTGTAAAATTGGTGATTTTTCCTTTATTTCAGGAGGATCGATGGTTAGAAAAGATATTCCTCCATTTGTAAAAGTTGCAAGAAACCCTTTAATTTATATTGGAGTTAATACAATAGGGATGGAAAGAAACGGGGTTAGTAAAAATAGAATCAAAATGATAGAAAATACTTATAGAATTTTATTTAGTAACAAATACAACATATCAAAAGCATTAGATATAGTTAAAGAAGAGATTAGACCTTCAGAAGATAGAAATGTTATTTTAAAATTCATTGAAAAATCCTCACTGGGTATTGTAAGAGGATACGATCAAAAAAGTTAAATTTGCACATCAATTATGGCATCAACATCAGATATTAGAAAGGGATTGTGTATAAAATATAACAATGATATCTACAAAATCATTGAGTTTTTGCATGTGAAACCTGGAAAAGGCCCGGCTTTTGTTCGGACTAAACTTAAAAGTGTTAGTACCGGAAAAGTATTAGAAAATACTTTTTCTGCAGGTCATAAAATTGATGATATTCGAGTTGAAACAAAGAAATATCAATATCTGTATTCTGAAGGTGATCAATTTCATTTCATGAATACGGAAGATTACAATCAAATAAGTATTGAAAAAACAATTCTTGATAATCCTGATTTACTCAAAGAAGGAGAGATAGTATCAATTTCGATTAATTCAGAAGATGATTTGCCCTTGTCTGCTGATATGCCTTCGAGTGTCATTTTAGAAGTTACACATACTGAACCAGGAGTTAAAGGAAATACTGCAACCAATGCAACCAAACCAGCCACTGTTCAGACAGGAGCCTCAATTAATGTTCCTCTATTTATAAATGAAGGGGATAAGATTAAAATTGATACTGAAAAGGGAAATTATATAGAACGTATTAAGGAATAAAACAAAACCCAGACTGATTAACTTATGAGTGTACTTGTAAATAAAAAATCAAAAATAATTGTTCAAGGATTTACTGGAAGTGAAGGAACCTTTCATGCAACACAAATGATTGAGTATGGAACCAATATAGTTGGTGGAGTAACTCCTGGGAAAGGGGGGCAGAAACATTTAGGAAAACCTGTTTTTGACTCTGTTGCTGAAGCAGTAAAAAAGGTTGACGCTGATACTTCAATTATTTTTGTTCCACCGGCTTTTGCAGCAGATGCTATTATGGAGTCTGTCGAAGCAGGAATTAAAGTAATCATTACTATCACAGAGGGGATTCCTGTAAATGATATGACTAAAGCTTTTCAATATGTGAAGGCAAAAGGAGCTAAATTGGTAGGTCCTAATTGCCCTGGCGTAATTACCCCTGAAGAAGCGAAAGTTGGAATAATGCCTGGATTTGTTTTTAAGAAAGGTAAAATTGGTATTGTTTCTAAATCTGGTACACTAACATATGAGGCTTCAGATCAGGTAGTAAGTCAAGGTCTTGGAATTTCAACAGCTATTGGAATTGGAGGTGATCCGATTATTGGAACTACTACTAAAGATGCTGTAGAGTTGTTCATGAACGATTCTGAAACTGATTGTATAGTTATGATTGGTGAAATTGGAGGGCAATTAGAAGCTGATGCAGCAAAGTGGATTAAAGCAACAGGAAATAAAAAACCAGTAGTTGGATTCATTGCTGGAGAAACAGCTCCTAAGGGGAGAACAATGGGCCATGCAGGAGCTATTGTAGGAGGAAGCGAAGATACAGCTGAAGCTAAAAAACGTATTATGCGTGAATGTGGTATACACGTGGTTGATTCACCTGCACAGATTGGAGCTAAAGTAGCAGAGTTAGTATCTTGAAATTTAATTATGAAATTATTAGAAGGTAAAACAGTAATAATTACAGGGGCCAGCAGAGGTATTGGCCGAGGGATTGCAAAAATTTTTACTGCACAAGGTTGTGCAGTGGCTTTTACCTATAACAGTAGTAAAGAAGCAGCAGATTCTTTGATTGAAGAATTGAATGTTTATAATGTTCAGGTAAAAGGATACCAAAGCAATGCTGCAAATTTTGACCACGCACAACAACTAGTTGAAGATGTTTTAAAAGATTTCGGAAGTTTAGATATTTTAATTAATAATGCAGGAATCACTAAGGACAATTTATTAATTCGAATGAGTGAAGATGATTTTGATAAGGTAGTCGAAGTAAATTTAAAATCTATCTTCAACATGACTAAGGCAGTGCAGAGAACCTTCCTCAAGCAACGAAAAGGTTCTATAATACATATAAGCTCTGTTGTTGGGGTAAAAGGAAATGCGGGTCAAGCAAATTATGCAGCTTCAAAAGCTGGTATGATTGGTTTTTCAAAGTCTGTTGCATTGGAATTAGGATCAAGAAATATTCGATCTAATGTAATCGCACCAGGTTTCATAGAAACCGAAATGACAGAAAAGCTATCTGAGGATNTAGTCCAAGGATGGAGAGATGGAATTCCACTNAAAAGAGGAGGCCAGCCGGAAGATNTAGCTAACGCATGTGTTTTCTTAGCCTCAGATTTATCTAGTTATATAACTGGCCAAGTCCTTCATGTTGATGGAGGAATGTTAACNTAANTTTTTAAANAAAAATAATATGCAAAAATTACCTAAAATTGGATTACCNGTCATTCTTTTGATCGTAGTTATTTTGATCTTTGTCTCCAAGTCCTCAATCAATATTGGCTATGGAGAAGCAGGGGTTTTATTTAAAACCTTTGGAGGAGGTGTAGTCACTGACAAACCCCCGTTGGGAGAAGGATTTCATATCATCTCTCCTTGGAATAAAGTATATATTTATAATGTAAAACAACAAGAGTTTTTTGAAGGGAATATGCAAGTACTTTCTTCAAATGGTCTTGAAATTTCGTTAGATGTATCTGTTTTGTACCAACCTAAATACGATGAATTAGGATTACTTCACAAAACCAAAGGGGAAAATTATGTTAACATTGTTTTAATACCCCAAATTCGTGCGGTAGCTCGTTCAGTGGTTGGTCGCTATACTCCTGAGCAATTATATTCNACNAAACGAGATGCTATTCAAAATGAAATTTTTGAAGAGACACTTAAAAATGTTGAATCTCAACACATTCAAGTAAATGCTGTTTTGGTTCGTGATGTTACTTTACCTTTAGCAATTAAGGAGGCCATCGAACGAAAATTAGGTCAGGAGCAAGAGTCTTTAGAATACGAATTTAGACTTGAAAAGGCAAAACAAGAAGCTGAACGTCAACGTATTGATGCCGAAGGAAAAGCAACAGCTAACAGAATTTTAAGTGCTTCGCTGACTGATAAAATTCTTCAAGAAAAAGGAATTGAAGCGACAATTAAGCTTTCAGAATCACCAAATTCTAAAGTTATAGTTATTGGTAGTGGTAAAAATGGACTTCCAATNATCCTTGGAAATCAATAANAACTCCATTATTTAATTATTTTAAATATATTTGCAACTNAATGANTAAAAATTCAATACACAGACATCATACAAACACTCGATCAAACGAGATGTATTAAGATNTCTATATATCTATTACAAGCCCGTTTGAGTGATCAAACGGGTTTTTTTATTTTCAACTTATGGTACGTATAGCAATTCAAAAATCAGGAAGATTAAATCAGAGTTCTCTAGCATTGCTTAAAAGCTGTGGAATTTCAATTGATAATGGTAAGGATCAGCTAAAAGCTAACGCTAAAAACTTTCCAATGGAAGTTTTTTATTTAAGAAATGGTGATATTCCGCAATATATGCGTGATGGTGTAGTAGATTTGGCTATAATAGGAGAAAATTTACTTGNTGAAAAAGGAAAAAATTTAGAGGTCATTGAACAATTAGGGTTTTCAAGATGTAAAGTTTCAATTGCAGTTCCAAAAAACACCAAATTTAATGATGTTAAGGATCTGGAGGGAAAGCGTATCGCAACTTCTTATCCTAATACAGTCAAAGCATTTTTAGAGGCAAATCAAATTAAAGCAGACTTGCACATAATTAACGGTTCAGTAGAAATTGCACCCAATATTGGACTAGCTGATGCCATCTGTGATATAGTTTCTAGTGGGAGTACACTTTTTAAAAATAATCTGAAAGAAGTTATTGAAATTTCACGATCTCAAGCCGTATTGGTTCAGGCACCACAAGTTTCTGAAGAAACTAAAGAGATAATAAAAAAATTGCGTTTTCGAATTCAATCAGTACTGAGAGCAAAAAAATCTAAATATATCTTGCTCAATGTGCCAAATAATAAAATAAAAGCTGTTAGTAGTATATTACCTGTTTTAAAAAGCCCTACAATTTTACCTCTAGCCCAAGATGGTTGGAGTTCGCTTCACTCAGTAATCAATGCAGTTGATTTTTGGGAAGTAATAGATCAACTAAAAGCTGCAGGTGCAGAAGATATTTTAGTTTGTCCTATTGAAAAGATGGTATTATGATTAAAACTTATATAAATCCTAGCTACTCTAAATGGGCTTCATTAACGAAACGTCCAACAGCTACCTATGAGTCACTAGAGCCATTAGTTGCATCAGTTTTCGAGTCTGTTAAAAAATACGGAGANCAGTCGATTATTAATTATACTGATCAATTTGATGGAATAAAACAAGATGACTTTAGGGCAAAGGCTGATGAATTTAAAAAAGCACATAATTCAGTACCTGATGCATTGAAAAAAGCAATTCAAAATGCAAAAACTAACATCGCTAGTTTTCACAGAGCACAATTNATTGATAACATAAAAGTTACCACACAGGCAGGTGTTGAATGCTGGCAGGAAAAAAAGCCTATAGAAAAAGTCGGATTATATATTCCAGGAGGATCAGCTCCTTTATTTTCGACTATTTTAATGTTGGCCATTCCTGCCCAAATTGCAGGATGTAAAGAAATTGTTTTATGTTCCCCCCCTTCAAAAGATGGAACACTTCCGGCNGTAGTTCTTTATACTGCTCAACTTTGTGGGGTTAAAAATGTTTATAAAATAGGGGGTATACAAGCCATTGCCGCAATGGCCCTTGGCACAGAGTCGATTTCTAAGGTTTACAAGATATTTGGTCCAGGAAACCAATATGTTACAGTTGCAAAACAATGGGCAACGCGTCATCATGTAGCCATTGACATGCCTGCTGGTCCTAGTGAATTACTTGTTGCTGCTGACAAAACTGCTAATCCAAATTTCATCGCTGCGGATTTACTCTCTCAGGCAGAACATGGAAAAGACAGCCAGGTATTATTTGTGACAACCTATAAGCCACTTTTAGAAAAAGTAGCCTATGCCATTGAATCTCAATTAAAAGAACTACCTCGTAAAGAAATTGCATCAGCAGCTTTAAAAAATTCTAAAGCTGTTTATTTTAAAAATGATTCTACTGCTATAGAGTTTATTAATAACTACGGTCCAGAGCATTACATAGTATGTGTTCAAAATGAGATTTTATATCTAGATAATATCAATAATGCTGGTTCTGTTTTTGTCGGAAATTATACTCCAGAGAGTGCTGGAGATTATGCTTCAGGAACAAATCACACCTTACCTACAAATGGATATTCCAAACAATATAGTGGGGTGAATTTAGATAGTTTTAGAAAAGCAATTACCTTTCAAAAAATCACTAAAGAGGGAATACAATCTTTAGGTGAGACAATTGAATTAATGGCTTCTGCTGAAGGATTAGAGGCACATAAAAATGCTGTGAGTATTCGATTAAAAACCCTTAAAGATGAAATTTGATTATAAAAAATATATCAGATCCCATTTGCTNTCCTTAACACCCTACCAATCTGCTCGTGAAGAATTTGAAGCCGAAGGAAGGTCTATGATACTTATGGATGCTAATGAAAATCCTTTTGAGAGNGATGTGAATCGGTATCCAGATCCTATGCAAAGGGAACTTAAGAAAGAGATCTCCCAATGGAGAGGAGTAGACGAAAATCAAATTTATTTATGTAACGGTAGCGATGAGTTTATTTCAAATGTTATCATGGGGTGTTGTNAGCCAGGAAGAGACTCGATTATGATTCTGCCTCCTACTTTTGGTATGTATAAAGTATCGGCAAAAACTTANGGTGTAGGAATTCAAGAAGTTCCTCTGATAAAATCTTTTCAACTTGATATTGAATCCATTCTTAAAACTGCAGATGAAAATTCGAAAATTATCTTTATTCCAACTCCAAATAACCCCACTGGAAATAATTTTAATTTTGAANCTATAGAGCTACTGATACAGAGGTTTCCTGGAATAGTAGTTGTAGACGAAGCTTATGCTGAATTTAGTTCTAATTCATCGGTTATTCCCTGGTTGTTAAAATATCCTAATTTGATGGTTTGTCAAACATTTTCGAAGGCTCAGGGGATGGCTGGAGCTAGATTAGGTATGGCATTTGCTCACAGAGATTTCATCAACTTTTTTAATCGAATAAAAGCCCCTTACAACATTAATTCACTGACCATTAATGTTGCTTTAAAACGAATAAAGGAACAGGACAGGGTAAATACGCAAGTAGATTTGTTGTTAAGAGAACGCAAAAGGTTAGAGGAAGCCTTTGCAGAAATACCATTTATTAAAAAGTGTTTTCCTTCAGACGCTAATTTTTTATTGGTACGTCTAGACAACAGTAATCTTCGTTATCACCAACTTTTAGAAAATGGAATCGTTGTNCGAAATCCCTCTAAAAATNTAAATTGTGAAAATACCTTGAGAATATCAGTTGGACTTCCTGAAGAAAACAATCGCCTAATTGAAGTCCTGCAAAGTTTAAGTTAGTTATTATGCAGAAAATATTATTTATAGATCGAGACGGAACCTTGGCATTAGAGCCAGAAGGATATCAATTGGATGCCTTTGATAAGTTGATATTTTATCCAGAGGTTTTTACATTTCTCAGTAAAATAGCTGATGAGTTGGATTATGAACTGGTTATGATCACAAATCAGGACGGTCTAGGAACAGAATCCTTTCCTGAAGAAACGTTTTGGCCAGTTCATAAATTTTTAATTAAAACTTTTGAAAATGAAGGAGTGATTTTTANAGATGTATTTATTGATAAAAGTTTTCCAAAAGACAATGCGCCAACACGTAAACCAAGGATTGGTATGCTTTCTAGTTTTCTAGATTCGACGTCCTATGATTTGAAAAACTCATTTGTAATCGGTGACCGACTAACCGATATGGAATTGGCAAAAAATTTAGGTAGTCAAGGAATTTTTATAGCCAATGATCCAAACTTGGGAAAGGAAGAAACTAATAAGGAAACAGATTTTCCAATTGCACTTAATACAACTTCTTGGAGAGCTATTTATAACTTTTTAAAACTAAAACAGCGTGAAGTTTTTTATGAAAGAAAGACAAATGAAACAGATATTAGGTTAAAACTCAATTTAGATGGTATTGGTAAAAGCAATATCAAAACCGGTATTCCATTTTTTAATCATATGATTGATCAATTAGCACGTCACGGAGGAATAGACATCGAACTTACTGTTGTAGGTGATTTGGAAGTTGATGAGCATCATACTATTGAAGACACTGCTATTGTGTTGGGTGAGGCATTTTCCAAAGCCTTAGGCAATAAATTGGGGATGGAGCGATATGGATATTGCTTACCTATGGACGATTGTTTAGCTCAGGTAGCTATTGATTTTGGAGGTCGTAATTGGCTGATCTGGAAAGCGGCGTTTAAAAGAGAGAAAATTGGTAAAATGCCAACTGAAATGTTTATTCATTTTTTTAAGTCGTTCTCTGATGGAGCCAAAGCGAATATCAATATTAAAGCAGAGGGTAATAATGAACACCACAAGATTGAAGCTATTTTTAAAGCTTTTGCAAAAGCAATTAAAATGGCAATAAAACGTGATCCCGATAAAATGATTTTACCTTCAACTAAAGGAGCTTTTTAAATGATAGCCATCATAGATTACGGTGCTGGAAACATAAAAAGCTTGCAATTTGCATTGGATAGATTAGGAGTTAAGAGTGTTTTAACTTCAGATATGAATAAAATTTTAAATGCTGATAAAGTTATTTTTCCTGGTCAAGGAGCAGCAAAAAGTGCAATGGAGAAATTAAAACAACAGGGACTCGATAAGTTAATACTCAACTTAAAACAACCCGTATTGGGGATTTGCTTGGGAATGCAATTACTCTGTGAGTTCACTGAGGAAGGTAATATTGAGGGTCTGGGAATCATTAAAGGTACTGTTAAACGATTTACAAATGAAGTTAAGGTTCCACAAATGGGATGGAACAGTATTCATAGATTAAATGGACCGCTTTTTGATGGAATTGAAGCTGGANCTTATATGTATTTAGTACACTCCTATTTTGTTCCAGNNCTAAAAGAAACTATNGCAATCAGCAATTATAATGGNNCCTNCAGTGTTGCCTTNCAAAAAGATAATTTTTATGGTGTACAGTTTCACCCTGAAAAGAGCAGTACAAAAGGACAATTGCTTTTAAATAACTTTTTAAAACTCTAGATATGAGAATACTTCCAGCAATAGACATAATTGACGGAAAATGTGTTCGCCTATCAAAAGGAGATTACAAGACAAAAAAAATTTATAATGAATCTCCACTTGAAGTTGCTAAGGCTTTTGAGGATCATGGTATTAAACATTTACATTTAGTTGATCTAGATGGAGCAAAATCAANACATATTGTAAACTATAAAGTCTTGGAGACCCTTGCATTGAAAACCTCTTTGAAAATTGACTTTGGTGGAGGATTAAAATCGGATAGTGATCTTAATATTGCATTCGAAAGTGGAGCTTCTCAAATTACAGGAGGAAGTATTGCTGTTAAATCTCCAGAAATTTTTATCTCCTGGATTAAAACTTATGGACCTGAAAAAATAATTTTAGGAGCAGATGTNAAAGGAATCCACATAGCAACCAATGGATGGATAGAAACATCAGATCAAACACTTTTTGAATTTGTCAAACATTATCAATCTAATGGAATTGAATATGTCATTTGTACTGATATTAGTAAAGATGGTACGTTNGAGGGGCCAGCTTTTGAATTGTACAAAAACATTCTTGCTGAAACTGAAGTGAAACTGATTGCCTCTGGAGGAATATCAAAATTTGAAGAGCTTCCNAAATTACAAGAGTTGGGATGTGAAGGAATAATAATAGGAAAGGCGATTTATGAAAATCGAATATCACTTAAACAATTGGAGAAGTTTATCTTAGCCTNATGGAAACAAAAATTTTAAATGAATTTAAAAGTCATAGTGTTTTCAGATTGAAAGAAGGTTTAAGAATGATTGTCCAAGCTATGGAATTTATTNATGAAAATCAGCTTTGGCAACTTCCAACTGAGAATGGAATGTCTTTAGAAAACCAAATTTTACATAGTTGTGGAAACATGCGGCAATACATCATTTCATCCTTAGGAAATCAAATGGATTTAAGAAAACGAGATTTAGAATTTAAAACCAGATCAAAACTTAAGAAAAATGAGCTAATAAAGCGATTAGAAGAAACTATTAATGCTTCCATTCTAATTATAAATAAAACATCTGAAAAAGAGTATTTAAAAATAAGAAAAGTTCAAGCTTTTTCATATAGTGGAGTTGGGGTAGTATTACATGCAGTTGAGCATTTTTCGTATCATGTAGGGCAAATTGCATTTTGGGTTAAGTTTTTGACTCAAAAAGATTTAGGATTTTACAAGGGTATTGATTTAACTAAAAATAATTAAACTAATGTTGACTAAAAGAATTATTCCATGTTTNGATATTAAAGATGGAAGAACNGTNAAAGGAATCAATTTTANANGTCTTCGTGATGCAGGAGATCCAGTAGAATTAGCTGCTAAATACGCTATGGAACAAGCCGACGAACTTGTTTTTTTAGACATCTCTGCTACCGAACAAAAGCGTAAGACCTTAGCCGATTTAGTATTAAGGGTTGCAGCAGCAATAGATATCCCTTTCACCGTAGGGGGAGGAATAAGTTCAATTGCAGATGTTGAGGTTTTACTTAAAAACGGAGCAGATAAAGTTTCAATCAATTCAGCAGCAGTTAAAAATCCAGACTTGATTAACAAACTTTCCGATAAATTTGGTTCACAATGTATTGTAGTGGCTATAGATGCCAAACAAAATGAAGGACGATGGAAGGTTCATTTAGTAGGTGGTAAGGTGCCCACAGAATTAGACTTATTTGACTGGGCCAAGGAGGCCCAATTACGTGGAGCAGGAGAAATTCTTTTTACCTCTATGGATCATGACGGAACTAAAGAAGGATATGCCAATGAAGCTCTTGCACGTTTGTCTGAGAATATTAATCTACCTATCATCGCTTCGGGAGGTGCGGGGAAGATCACCCATTTTATTAATACATTTATCNATGGAAAAGCAGATGCTGCATTAGCAGCAAGTGTATTCCATTTTGGAGAAATTTCGATACCTGAACTTAAAANAAAATTGAAAGAAGAACGAGTTATTGTAAGAATAGANAAATAATAANTTTTCATTTGCTTTCTAAAAAATTCAAAATAATGAAACCAAACTTTTCAAAAACATCCGACCAACTGATACCTGCAATTATTCAAGATGCTACAACTCAAAAAGTATTGATGTTGGGCTATATGAATTTAGAGGCTTTTGAAATAACTCAAAAGCTTCGCAAAGTTACTTTTTATAGTCGTTCAAAANAACGATTATGGACTAAAGGAGAAGAAAGCGGTAATTTTTTAAATCTCAAATCTATTCATTTAGATTGTGATAAAGACTGCCTATTAATATTTGCTCAACCTGAAGGCCCCACATGCCATACTGGNGCAGAGACTTGTTGGGGAGACGNTAATAAAAATCCACTGACTTTTTTAAATGAGTTAGAGGAAATTATTGAAAAACGAAAAACTGCAAATGCNGATGATAGTTACGTNGCTTCACTTTTTCGGAAGGGAATAAATAAAATNGCTCAAAAAGTAGGGGAGGAAGCAGTAGAAACTGTAATTGAAGCTAAAGACAATAAAGATCATCTATTTTTAGAAGAAAGTGCGGATCTTTTATTTCACTATCTAATATTACTTAGGGCAAAAGGATTTAAACTCAAAGATGTAACTGAAATTCTTAGTTTAAGAAAAAGTTAGCTTTATTTAATATTACAAAAAAATGTAAATTTGTGACCATTCAAAAATGAATGTTTGTATATGAGTAAAATCAACCCTGATGTTATAACTTTCTACAAAGAGTTGTCAGAAAATAATACTCGTGAGTGGTTTGAGCCTCAAAAAAAGCGNTTCAAATCTCTTGAGCTAGAAATAAAACAATACGCAGAAGAAATCAAAAATAATCTAAACGAAACAGATGAAATTGAACATGCTAAGATTTTTAGAATCTACCGCGATGTTCGATTCTCTAAAAATAAAACTCCTTTTAAAACTCACTTTGGTATTTCTTTTCATCGAAAAAAACCCGATCTAAGAGGTGGCTATTACATACATATTTCTCCAGGAAACTCNTTTATTGCAACAGGTTTTTGGAACCCAGATAAAGNNGATTTATATAGAATTCGAAAAGAAATGGAAGTTGATGCAAAAGAATTTAGAGAAATTATCAATAAAGATGAGTTTAAATTTCACTGGGGAAATCTACAGGGAGAGGAGGTCAAAACAGCTCCNAAAGGTTTTTCAAAAGAACATCCTGATATTGATATGATTCGAAAAAAACAATTTTTATTTATTAAGAAATTTTCGGATAAAGACGTTTTGGCCAGAAATTTTAGTGAACAAATAATTACTCACTTTAAAGCCATACGCCCTTTTTTCGATCACATGACCAGCATATTAACTACTGACTTAAACGGAGTTTCACTCCTTTAATTTTTAATTTATGAAATCCATTTTATTTAAATTCATTTTAAACTTCTCAGCTTTAATTTTATTTATAAGTTGTGCCTCGCTTAGGAATTCTAATCTGTCTACTTCCAAAACTATCCAAGCTAATATTAACTTAAATAGTATAAAGGATGATAAGGTTCAAATAACTATAATTCCACCACCTATTACTGAAAAGTCAACAATATTTTATATACCACAAATTGTACCTGGAACCTACGAATATTCAAATTTTGGACGTTTTATAGAAAACATACAAGCATTTGATAAAAAAGGAAATCTTTTGAAACTTATATCAATTGATGAAAACAGTTGGGAAATATTAGGTGCAAATAGATTAGCTAAAATTACTTATTTGGCTAATGACACCTTCGACGGACCAAATGGAAATGAAATTTATCCTATGGGAGGAACGGATTTTCAGGAGGGTAAAATTTACCTTTTAAATCTTCATTCTATGATTGGTTATTTTGAAGGAGGTAAGGAAAATTCATATAAATTGAGTATAAATTCCCCAAAAAACCTAGAGGCATTTACTTCCCTGCCTGTTATTTCAAAAAGTGATAGTTTAGATGTATTTGATGCGAAACGTTATTTTCACATTATTGATAATCCCATACTATATAGTACACCAAATGCGATTTCTTTTGATTTAGATGAAATTAAGGTAGGTCTTGCAATTTATTCCCCTACAGATACTCACCAAGCTAAAGCATACCAACCTGCAATTGAAAAAATGATGAAAGCTCAAAAAGCATTTTTAGGTGATGCTAATGATACCTCTAGTTACGATATCCTTTTGCATTTGATGGATATGGATGCTCTTAAATACTTTGGAGGGATGATGGGTGCTTTAGAACATCATACTTCAACAACAGTTGTTTTTGCTGATGCAATGGGTCCTGGAGAGATTACACAAAATTTAATTGATGTCGTTTCTCATGAGTTTTTCCATACTCTAACTCCACTTAATGTTCATTCGGAGGAAATACATAATTTTGAATATAACCGTCCTTTAATGTCTAAACATCTTTGGATGTATGAGGGTACAACAGAATATTTTGCAAATTTATTTCAAATAAATCAAGGGCTAATCGAATCTTCTGATTTTTACAACCGAATTATTGAAAAAGTAAATCTTGCTAAAAACTATGACGATACTATGTCATTCACAGAAATGAGTGCAGGCATTGTTAATGAACCCTATCAATCTAATTATGGCAATGTGTATCAAAAAGGTGCTTTAATCAATATGTGCTTGGATATTTTGATTCGTGAAAAGAGTGGGGGATCTAAGGGGATTCTTTGGGTAATGAAAAATTTAGCAAAAAAATACGGTAAGGATANNCCTTTCAAGGATGACCAATTAATNGAAGAAATTATATCTATGACATATCCAGAAGTTGGTGAATTTTTTGATAACCATATAATTGGAANAACTCCNATAGATTACAATTACTATTTCACAAAAGTTGGATTGATTAATGGAGAAGTTGAAATGCCGTTAAGATCCATTATATTTAGTGAGGGAACTAAATTGTTTTTTAGTTCTCAGCCAAATCCTTCAGGGGAACTACAGTTTATTGTAAATCAGCTAAATCAGTCCATTGAAAAAATTGGTCTTCAAATCGGTGATGTATTTTTAGGATTAAATGGAGAACTATTCCCAGAAATTAATCAAGAAAACTCAGAAAAAATTAATCAAATGCTTACAAAAAGTTTAGGCTGGGATGAAGATAAAGAAATTACATTGACAGTAAAACGAAATGATGAAACACTAAATCTGACTGGTAAAGTTGGCAAACCAACATATCCTGAAACAGGATTATTAGAAGATTCTAAAGCAGATGTAGATAAAATTAATTTACGCAATTCTTGGATGTTTAAATAATAGTTAAACTGTTTTATATAAAGACTTTATAGGCATATATTATTTTGCTGTTTGCGTAAGAATTAGAATTGTTAATTAATTACTATAATTTATGTTATGTAAAATAGNGTTTTTATGAGTCANCAATCATNAACANTNTTGTATTTTAGNNNAANATAANNTACGTATANTATGAAACCNATNAAAATTATCCTNGGTATTTTNTTAAGCTNATTNATTTTAGNNGNCTCATATTTNNCGTATAACTTATTTATCAATCCAATAAGCCCANGAGAATCTGTANAATATAAAANTGAAGGAAAAGAAATNANTATNAGTTATTATCGNCCTTATAAAAAGGAAAGNCTNATTTTTGGNGAAGCTNCCGACGGTGCCTTGGTNCCTTANGGAAAATATTGGCGTTTAGGNGCAAATTTAACAACTAAANTCATNACTAATNANGATTTGGATATAGCTGGACGTAAGCTTCCNAANGGNACTTATGGNTTGTANACCTATCCCTANGCTGAAAATTGGNTGCTTGTTATTCATGAAACAACTGGACGAATAAGTTTTTCTGAACCNGATTCTAAAGGNATTNTAATGAAAATTAATATNCCTGTACAANCAATAGACAANNCNNTTGANCAGTTTACTATANACTTTGTAGGGTCNTCTATNAGAATGCGTTGGGACAGGANTAAAGTTATAATACCNATNANTTAAATTGAAANNNNTTATTTAAATTCTATTTTATATGATATTAACCACCACNCCCACCATACNAAATAAAACCATCAAAAAGACCTTNGGTATTGCTAGAGGTAGTACTGTAAGAGCTCGAAATGTAGGGCAAGATATTTTTGCTGGACTGAAAAATATAATTGGTGGTGAAATCTCTGAATATACCAAACTTCAGGCCCAATCACGTGAGCAAGCANTNCAGAGAATGACAAAAGATGCTGAAAAGCTTGGTGCAAATGCCATAATAAATGTTCGATTGACCACTTCTATGGTAATGCAAGGTTGTTCGGAAATACTGGCTTACGGAACNGCTGTTATTGTNGAATAATGTTTGGAGTGCTTCTATTTATTTTATCTGTAATCGTTGGGATCTATCTATTATCCAAAAAAATTGAAACTGAAAAAGGTGAAGATTTTGAAGATAGGAACAATTAATTTTTCACTCCTAAAAATACATTTACACCTTTAGCAATTGGATTTCCTGAAGTACGTCTAAAACTAACCACTTGACCAGTATGATAAATAGCATCTGCTATAGGACCATTTATTAAGTTCCAGACAGGGAATTTAGATTGCTTTCCTCCCCCACGTTCAAAAATAATTTTCAAATGCTCCAATTGAATTTCATTTGAGTTCTCAAAAATAGTAGCTGCTTCTTTCAAATCATTTAGAGTCGCTTTCCTTAATTCTGATAAGTCTACTGGAGGATTTGGAGCAGGCCGAAAAGAGGGGTTATTTTTGGCTGTATTTAAAATGGTTTTACTTAACTGAAAAATNTGCTGTATGGTTTCAATAGTATTTTGTGCTTCACTAGAGGGACGATAGCTTAGGTCCTGTACNTTAAGACCCTCAGTAGCCCAATAATATCGAAAGCCTAAGCCTTGTATCATTCTACTAATTGAAGTTCCTGCTGAATATGATTCTGCTGCTAGAGGAATTGAAGAAAAAGGAAGCTCCTGTGCCATAATATTAAAGGGGATTAAAAATATAAATAGCAAAATTCGAATAGTATACATACTTTCTAAATTAGTATTTTAGTTCTAAATATCAATGTCTTATGTCTAAAAAATTAAACAGCTTAGAAGCNCTTGCCAATATTCAATTTAAAAACTTAGCTCCTAGCCCTGAGGAGCCCCTAACCGATAATGCCCNTAAATTGATGACTCAAGAATTAGAAGCTCACTTTAGCAATAAAGGTCGTGCTGGAAAAACTGTTACGTTAATTAGAGGATTTGAAGGCAGTACTGATGAGTTGAAAGTATTGGCTAAGAAATTAAAACAAGCGGTTGGTGTAGGAGGAAGTGTGAAAAATGGTGAGATTATAATCCAGGGAAATTATAGAGAGCAATTAATAATTATACTTACAGAAATGGGGCATCGCGTCAAAAAGATTGGTGGTTAAAAACTTTAAACTCAGTTTAGGTTGTTTTATCCCCATTGAATTTGGGTTACTCCCCTACCCTTTAAATAATCATTACATTGACTGAAATGCTTATTTCCAAACCAAAATCCACGATTAGCACTTAAAGGGGAGGGATGTCCACTCGTAATGACCATATGTTTTTGAGAATTGATAAACTTTACTTTTTGCCTGGCAAAACCTCCCCATAACAAAAAGACTATCCCTTCCTTTTCTTGTGAAAGATATTGTATCACTCGATCTGTAAAAGTTTCCCAACCTTTTTTTTGATGACTTCCTGCCTGGTGTGCACGAACTGTAAGGGTTGCATTTAATAAAAAAACTCCTTGTGATGCCCAGTGCTGTAAATTTCCACTTTTAGGAATGGGGTAGTTGAGATCTCTCTTAATTTCCTTGAAAATATTTTGTAGTGACGGTGGAAAAGTTATACCAGCTGGTACTGAAAAACAAAGACCGTTCGCCTGGCCTAATCCATGGTAGGGGTCTTGACCTAAAATTACAACTTTTACCTTATCAAATGGGCATTTATCAAAAGCATTGAAAATAAGTGATCCGGGAGGAAAACACAATGTTTTATTATATTCATCTTTAATAAAAGAAATTAAGCTTTGAAAATAGGGACTTTCGAATTCTGACTGCAACACCTTTTTCCAACTGGGATGTATTTCAACCTGCATGAATTTATTACTTTTGTAATGCTAAGTTAAGAAAAAACCATGGCCAACATCCCCGAAAAAACTCTTGAAGATTTAGAGTATTTAGAAGTGCTTAGGCAGTGTTCTGACTTTGCAATCACTTCCATAGGAAAAGAGGTTATACTTTCGTTAAGACCAATAAATGATGATTTGGTTGTACTTAATAATTTACAAATGACCTCTGAATATTGTACCTCTTTTGATAATGAAAATCGAATTCCTAACCATGGATTTGAAGACATCTCACCCAACTTCACTTTGCTAAAAATAGAGAATAGTGTGTTGGAGCTAGAAACATTTCGTAATTTGGCTCGAAATACAGAAACAACCAATACTTTGGTTCGTTTTTTAGGAAAATTTAAAACCTACTACCCTACCCTTTATTTATTATCAGAGCAGCTATATGAAGAAAAAGAGATTAAACCAACTGTTGATGGAATAATCGATCGATTTGGTGAAGTAAGAAATGATGCATCTGATACGCTTTACAGTATTAGAAAACAAATGCAACAATTACGTGGAAAAATAAGTAGCAGCTTCAATAAGGCTCTCAGTCAGTTCAGCAAAGCAGATTATTTGGACGATATCCGCGAATCAGTGATAGAAAACCGACGTGTATTGGCAGTTAAAGCGATGTATCGTCGAAAAGTTAAAGGCACAATTATGGGGAGCTCAAAAACTGGAAGCATCGTTTTTATTGAACCTGAAACTACAAATGCTCAAACGAGAGAATTACAAAATCTTGAATTTGAAGAAGGAGAGGAAATTAAGAAGATTCTAAGTCAGTTAACTGATTTTTTTAGGCCATATCTCCCCTATCTTGAGCTTCAACATTCTTTTTTATTGGAGTTGGATATTATCCATGCCAAATCAAAATACGCCCAGAAAATTGATGGTATTCTTCCTGAAATTTCTCAAAAAAACCGCCAAATAGTATATAAAAAAGCCTATCATCCATTGCTATTACAAGCACATAATTTGGAGAATAAGGCCACACATCCTCAAGATTTGGCCTTAGACCCTGAAAATAGAATTGTAGTTATCTCAGGTCCGAACGCAGGTGGAAAAAGTATTACCCTTAAAACGNTTGGTTTGTTACAACTTATGCTCCAAAGCGGAATGCTGATACCTGTTCACGAAAGCTCAAAAGCAACATTATTTTCTCANATTCTNACTGATATAGGTGACAACCAATCAATAGAAAATCATTTGAGCACCTATTCCTATAGNCTAAAAAACATGAAGTATTTTTTGCGAAAATGTAACGAAAATACTCTTTTTTTAATTGATGAATTTGGAACAGGTTCTGATCCTGAATTGGGAGGTGCTTTGGCTGAAGTAATGTTAGAAGATTTTTACNAATGCAATGCTTTTGGACTTATTACCACACATTACTCCAACTTAAAGGCGCTTGCCAATGAACTTCCTGCCATGATCAATGCTAATATGCAATTTGATAATAAAACTTTAGAACCCGTTTTTAAATTAGTTATGGGAGAAGCGGGGAGCTCATTTACTTTTGAAGTGGCTCAAAAAAACGGTTTGCCCTTCAATCTAATAAATCGCGCAAAAAAGAAAATTGAACGTGGAAAAGTTCGCTTTGACGCAACCATTGCAAAGCTTCAGAAAGAACGCTCTGCAGTCATTAAAACAGGAAAATCTTTAAAAGAAAAAGAAAGTAAGGTCAAGTCAGAATNAGATCGAATGGAGCAGATGAATGCAAAGCTTAAATCTAAATTGACCAGTTATCAAGAACTTTTCGATTACAACCAACGTTTGATTGTTTTAGGAAATAGGGTCAATGAACTTGCTGAACGCTATTTTTCNAATAATAAAAAACGTCCANTGATTGCAGAACTACTTCGGTTGGTTGAAACAGAAAATGCTAAACGAAAACGAAAGACAGCAGCGATTGCCAAAAAAGAAAGAGAACAGAAAAAAAAGTTAAATGAGGAAGTTAAAAAGGATTTAGTTAAGGTCCGTAAAGAAAAGAAAAAGGAAAAAATACAGCCAAAACTTATTGAAAAACCCAAACNAAAACTAGCCGTTGGTGACCAGGTAAGACTTTTCGATGGTCGTTCTGTGGGCAGTATTGATTCGATTGAAAAGCAAAAAGCTATTGTGAATTATGGAGCTTTTACTACCCANGTCAGTTTAGATCTCCTTGAATTGGTTCAATCAAAGAAAAAGAGCAAATGAAACCCTTAATCATATTTTATGACGGTTACTGTGTGTTGTGTAATTTTTGGGTNCGCAAATTATGTCGTTGGGATCGAAAAGATCGCCTCCGTTTTACTCCTCTTGAGAGTTCTATATCAGAAAAAATGGCAGCCGAAACAGGCTATGACTTGACTCAAACAGATTCTGTTTTGATTTGGGATCAGCAAAATATTCCTGNNGCAGAATCGGCCGCTGTTTTTAAGGTTTTGGAAACCTTAGGGGGATTCTGGAACGTCTTTTTTATTTTTAAAATAGTTCCTACAGCATTATTAAATTGGACTTACAAAANTGTTGCAAAAAATCGATATCAATGGTTTGGAAAAAANGANCACTGTCCACTCCCAGAATCCTCATTTCAACACAAATTTTTATAACCCATAAAACGTAAATCATGCGCAGTCTAATCAAAACTCCATTAAAAGAATTTAAAAAATTTATCAGTCGAGGGAATGTCATTGACATGGCAGTCGGTCTTATTTTAGCAACGTATTTTGGAGCGATCGTCAAATCTTTGGTTAATGATGTAATCATGCCTCCTATTGGTGTTCTTATCGGAGGTGTTGATTTTTCATCTTTTAAAATTGTAATTCAGCAAGCACAGGGTAATGTTAAGGAAGTTGCAATAAATTACGGAANATTCATCAANAANATGCTCACTTTTTTGATTATTAGTACGGCTATTTTTATTTCAGTAAAAATTTACAATAAAGTTCAGGACAGTATTATTAGTGAAGNAGCAGCGCNAAAGCCCGCCCCAACNCCATCAAAAGAAGAAATTNTATTAACGGAAATACGTGATTTACTTAAAAAATAAATTATTTCAGCTTTCCAATAGTTCTACCTACAATCATTGAAACTGCTGCATCACCAGTTACATTGACTATNGTTCTACACATGTCTAAGGGACGGTCAATTGCAAATATCAAGGCTAAACCTGCTTCAGGAATACCTGCTTGAGACAAAACGATTACAAGCATGACAATACCAGCACTTGGAACTGCAGCGGTTCCAATGGAAGCCAAGGTAGCTGTAAATACTATACCCAATTGAGCACTTAAATTTAAATCCAGACCGAAGGCTTGAGCAATAAATACTGCTGCAACTCCTTGATAAACGGATGTACCGTCCATATTAATTGTAGCTCCGATAGGAAGTACAAAACTCGCCACTTCTTTATCAACTCCAAGATTTTCCTCAACACATTCCATTGTTACAGGCAACGTCGCTGCACTTGAACTAGTAGAAAAAGCAAGTAATTGAGCTGGAGCAATTCCTTTTACGAAAAAATTAATTTTTTTACCGGTAAAAACTCGAACCACTATAATATAAATAAAAATCATAGCTGCCAGACCTAAAAGTAATGTTACTGCATAAAGAGCAAGAGCTTGAAATAACTCTAAACTAGGGGCTTCAACGACTAAAGCTGCTAACAAAGCAAATACTCCATAAGGGGCTGCTAGCATAATTAAATCAATCAGCTTAAGAATAATCGAATTGAATGAATCAAAGAATTTTTTAACAGATTTGATTTTTTTGTACGGTAGTAAAATCATTCCTATTCCAAAAAATAATGCAAAAAAAATGACTTGCAACATGTTTCTATTGTTTGATGCTGCTAGAAATATATTGGAAGGAACGATTTCTTCTAATGCGTTTAGTGGTCCAGCCTCTTTTTGTTTAGCTGCAGCGACCTGTTTTTCCTCTGTATTTGTAGAATAGGCCTCGACAAGTTCATTACGTGTTTCAACACTAATTGATTTTCCTGGTTGTATTAAATTAACCAAAACAAGTCCAATACTTACTGCAGTAAGTGTTGTTATCAAATAAGTTAAAATAGTCCTGCCTCCCATTTGAGATAGCTTGGAAATATCTTTTAAATCAGAAACACCTTTGATTAACGAAGCTAGAATCAAAGGAATTGCAATTAACTTAAGCAGGTTAATAAAAATGGTGCCAAAAGGTTTGATATAATCTTTAATAAATTCGGAACCATTTGGAATAAATGATAAAAATGCTCCAAAAAGAACACCTAAAGCCATGCCAATTAAAATTTTCCAGTGTAAGGCAAGTTTTTCCATTTTCAGCGAATATCTAAATTTTATTTGTCCGTTTAAGTAGTTTGAAATCAGCAAGAACTAGCGCTGCCATAGCTTCAACTATTGGAACTGCTCTAGGCACAACACATGGATCATGCCTTCCTTTTCCATGCATTTTTACCTTTTCTCCCTTTGAATTTATAGTTTCTTGATTCTGCATAATCGTAGCTACAGGTTTAAAAGCAACATTGAAATATATATCCATTCCGTTTGAAATTCCTCCTTGAATTCCACCAGAGTAATTTGTTTTTGTACTCCCGTCCGAATTAAATAAATCATTATGTTCACTTCCCTTTTTTTGAGTACCCATAAAACCACTTCCATACTCAAATCCTTTAACCGCATTAATTGAAAGCATAGCTTTACCTAATTCAGCATGTAACTTATTAAAAACGGGTTCTCCAAGTCCTACAGGTACATTTTTAATTATACATGTCACTATACCACCTATAGTATTTCCTTCTTTACGAATATTTTTAATTAAACTTTCCATTTCAGAAGCCATTTTACTATCCGGACAGCGAACAATATTATCTTCAATTTTAGATAGATCAACTTCTGATGGGTTTGATTTTAATTTCAATGCTCCTACTCCAGAAACGTATGCATTGATTGTTACAGGTGCTAAGAATTGCTTAGCAATAGCCCCTGCCACCACTCTACTTGCAGTTTCACGAGCAGAGCTTCTTCCCCCTCCTCGGTAATCTCTAATACCAAATTTTTCATCATAAACGTAATCCGCATGAGATGGACGATAGCTATCTTTAATATGAGAATAATCTTTAGATTTTTGATTTGTATTATGAATTGCAAAACCAATTGGAGTTCCTGTAGTTTTACCTTCAAAAATTCCAGAGTAAAAGGTGACTTGATCTGGTTCTTTTCTTTGTGTTACAATTGAAGATTGGCCAGGCTTTCTTCGATCTAAATCTTTTTGTATTTCGCCTATATCAATTTCAATTCCTGAAGGGCATCCATCGATGACACCTCCAATTGATGGACCATGTGATTCTCCAAAAGTTGTAAGTTTAAAGATTGACCCAAAAATATTTCCAGACATATATTAATAATATATATTTCAAAGATAAAGCTTTAAGCTTTATTTAGTATTTAAAAGTTTCTAAGAGTTTATTATTAACCCCAATTTTTATTTTTACTTGTTTTTCCAATTCCAGGGTTAAATCCATTAGTAGGGTCAAGTTCTTTATAAAATTTTTTTAATGAAGGTTTTGCTTTGTATTCATGTCCAACATTATGTTCTGCTGGATATTCTGCTCCTCTTTTATCATATATCTTTAAAAGTTCATTTTTTAATCTTTCCCCATCAACACCTTTTTTTACTATATAATTTTGGTGAAGTACATGGCAAAATAAATGACCATAATATAGTTTCATTTCGAGCATATCATCAATTTCTTTTGGTAAATCCTCAAACCATTTCTTTTCGTTTCTAGGAAAAGCAATATCAAGTGACATCATTTCACCATGCTTTTTTGAGTTAAGAATATGGTATCTTCCAATTGCACTAGCAGATACAAATCTATGTANAGATGCTTTTTTTGATTCAAAATTATTACACTCAAAATAATCTCCATCACTANTTTCAAAAACTTTACTGAAATAATCTCTTGCCTCATTAATTCCCTCGTCTGACATCTCTATNATCCAATGATGTTNATATAAATNTCTAAATTTTTCCATTCTTTTTGGTAAATGATTTGGAAAAAAATTACTTAAAAATTGCATTAATCTGTCTGAAAAGTTGTTAGGTAGAAANTTAAGTTTTTNTGCAATATTATCAACCTTTCTTTTTAGTTCAAACAAAGTTGGCAGAAACGTAGTGCCTAATNTCTCAATAACTAAAAAAGTATCTTTACTATACTTTTTTGCAGCATCATAACAGTCTCTATGTAAATAGTCACCAAGNGTTGGAAGTGTTTTAAATTTTGACANAATATCTCGACGTATTTTCCAAAANACATCAGGATNATTACTACCAACGTAGAANACTTTATTTTTGATTGGCTTAAGNTAGGTGTCTAATCGAACAGCAAAAACTGCTATTTTACCTGCACTTCCAGAGGCTCCATATAATAATCTATTATCAGAATTAAATCTTGCTGGTGTGTTTTCATTAATTTGCCTGACAATTTTGGAGTATTTNTNATCAGAGCCTAATTTGTTTGTATTTNNAATATCTGATTTTTNATAATTTTGGTTTTGAAGATTATCTAAAATTTCTTCTGGGTTTGAACCTAAATTAATATCCAANTCATTAACAAGTTCTAACTTACCATTCTTATTAATTCTTGCATATANNGCCATTTCTGTGTAGGANGGTCCTCTTTGAACCAANGAACCTCCNGCATTGTTACAAATTCCACCAATGATTGATGCCCCTATAGAAGTNGATCCNATTATTGAGTGAGGTTCTCTACCAAAAGGTNTTAATTTTTTTTCTAAATCATATAANGTACTTCCTGTTAAACCAACTATTTGGTTNCCGTTATTAANAATATGAATACTATTAATTCGCATTGTNTTAAGAANAAGTATAGGCCTATCATAATTATTTCCAAATGGAGTTGAACCACCAGTTAAACCAGTNTTAGCNGCTTGCATTATAACTATTATATCCTCTTCGANACAAATNTGTAAAATCTTCCATATATCGCTCAATTTANCTGGCTTTAATACTGCTAACGCATTTCCNGCTCCATATCGCCAACCTTTTGAATATGGTAATTTATTCCATTCTGAAGTAAGAACATTCTTATCTCCTATTATCTTTNTNATTTTATCAATGACATTTTNATTTTTCATTATNTATAAAAAATATTCAATTTATAAAACACTAAAATAAGGATANGTTTTCCNTGTTTATTTTCAATTACGTAAATTNGTNAATTGNTATNAAATTNTATGAAAAATACAATTTTCACATTAATNTATANTNTTTTTTTACTTGGATCTTGTGAGGACTNAACAAGTAATCTAAAAATAAAAGGAACTACAGATTTAGAAAATGGTAGTAAAATTTTTCACCTTGNNGCAGANACTAATAACCANCCTGTGGTATTAGACACANTAANTGTTAATGANGGNGAATTTAGTTTAANTACTGAAAATGAATTTCCNGATATTCATTTNCTAAAAATTGAAGGTTTTTCAGGAACCTTCCCTTTTNTTGCTGAAANAGGTACNGTTTNGATTGAATTAAACAAAGANAATTTAGACTCTTCAAAAGCAAANGGCACTGTATCTAATGATGATTTCATGAAGTATAAAACTGACACACAAGTATACATTACCTCTCTTAATGCTATNGNTAATGATNTACAACAGGCAACAATNTTAAAAGATTCTCTTNTAGCTGACGACNTNAGAGATCAATACCAAGANGTTAGAGATCAAATTCAAGAATACGAATTAAATTTTCTTAAATCGGCNCCCAATTCATTCATATCAATTTTAATTTTAGAGCGCTTTATAGCAAATAATGCNATACAAATTCNNGATGCAAAAGAATTATTNGAANGNTTTAGTGAGNGNATAAAAAANACTCCTTCAGGAAAAGCAGTTGGNGAAATTNTAAANCAAANNCCAAAAGCTGANGTAGGNCAGATAGCGCCTTTTTTTGAAGGACCTAANCCTGANGGTAGAAGATTTAACTTAAAAGATAAATTAGGTAAGGTTACTATAATTGATTTTTGGGCTAGTTGGTGNAGGCCTTGTCGTGTAGAAAANCCAAATCTTGTCCGCCTGTANAACAAGCATAAAAATAATGGACTTCAAATTGTTGGTGTTTCTCTTGATCGAACAAAACCTAAATGGGTTCAAGCAATTGCTGATGATGGCCTAANATGGGAACANGTTTCNAATCTNAAATTTTGGAATGATCCAATTGCAAAATTNTATCANGTATCAGCTATTCCTGCAACTTTTATTTTAGATGAAAATGGNGTNATTCTTACNCGAAANCTAAGGGGTATTNTGCTTGAACAAAAAATAGAAGAGCTTCTAANTNCNATGTAGACTAACTTTGTTTTCTGTAGAGTAATACACCTGCAATTATAAGTGCAAAANTCAATATACTAAGCATAAAAACTGATTTATAAATCACATTGGGNATTAGAAATANTGTGATTACNATNCCTCCTATAGCACCACCAAAATGTGCAGTATGNCCTATATTATCATTTTGAGTTTTCATGCCATATAAAGTGTATAATAAATAAACTATTCCAAAAAGNTATCCAGGAATGGGTATTGGGATTAAAAAAAGCATTAGTTCAATTTCNGGATACAATAAAAGAGCNCTAAANAAAACACCTGTNACTGCNCCACTAGCTCCAACTGCTGAGTAATAGNTATCTTTATAATGAAAGTAATAGCCAAATAAATTACCNGCTAAAAGACTACCTATAAAAAGTAATAAAAATGAATTCGTACCCAATATTCCTACAACAATATTNACAAAAAAATAGAAAGTAAACATATTNAAGAGTATATGTGTAGTATTTACATGAAGAAAACCTGAAGAAAGTAATCTATAATAATCNCCTGCTTTGATACTACCTATATGAAAACGATATTTTTCAAAAAAAATATNGTTTTTAAAACCGATTAAACTGAATAATATATTCAACNCTATTATNAGTATACCTACAGGGGGAATGTTTTNTAACATAANTCTNATTTNATTTTAAAAAAGACCTTANAGATCAAAAACAATTCCCTGTGCTAGAGGAATNTCTTTTGAATAGTTTATNGTATTTGTTTGTCTTCTCATGTAAGCTTTCCATGCATCTGAGCCACTTTCTCGTCCACCTCCNGTTTCTTTTTCTCCTCCAAAGGCTCCTCCAATTTCAGCGCCAGAAGTTCCAATGTTAACATTAGCAATTCCACAATCACTTCCCCAATGAGCTAAAAAAGTTTCTGTCTCCTGGATGTTGAGTGACATGATTGAAGAGGACAAACCTTGTTTGACCTCATTTTGGATTGATATTGCCTGTTCAATACCTCCATTATATTTCATAATAAAAAGAATAGGCGCAAAGGTTTCCTTTTGAACTATAGCAGCATCGTGATCAATAATTACTACCGCAGGTTTCACATAAAATCCGCTTTCGTATCCATTAATATCTAACACTCCTCCGGGAACTAGCCACTCCCCCCCTTCTTCTTGAGCTTGAGCTATTGCTTTCTTATAGGTTTGTACTGCATCTGAATCGATTAATGGTCCTACATGATTATTCTCATCTAAGGGATTACCAATTCGTAATTGATTATATGCTTTTTGAATACTCTCTGTGAAAGAATCAAAAATAGTCTCATGTACAATAAGTCTTCGCGTGGAGGTACATCTTTGACCGCAAGTTCCAACAGCTCCAAAGACAGCTGCTCTCATTGCAATATTTAAATCAGCACTGGCTGTTACGATCATGGCGTTGTTTCCTCCTAGTTCTAATAAAGATTTTCCTAGCCTAGCTCCTACTCTCTTCGCTACATCCTTACCCATTCTGGTAGATCCAGTAGCGGATATTAAAGCAATTCGATGATCTTCAGTAATCCATTTTCCTATTTCTATCCCTCCAGATAATACGGTTGATATTCCTTCTGGGAGTTTATTATCATTCAATACTTCTGATATAATATTTTGACAGGCTAAGCTGCAAAATGGTGTTTTTTCGCTAGGTTTCCAGATACACACATTTCCGCAAACCCAAGCCAAAGCAACATTCCAACTCCAGACAGCTACAGGGAAGTTAAATGCAGAAATGATTCCTACTAAACCTAAAGGATGGTACTGTTCGTATAGACGATGTAGTGGACGTTCAGAGGTCATAGTAAAACCGTGTAATTGTCTTGAAATACCAACTGCAAAATCACAGATATCAATCATCTCCTGAACTTCACCAAGACCTTCTTGAAATGATTTTCCCATTTCCCATGATATCAATTGACCCAAAGCTGATTTTTTCTCACGAAGTTTATTTCCAAACTGACGGACAATTTCTCCTCTTTTGGGAGCAGGTATTTTCTGAAAAATTAAAAAGGCGTATTCTGCTTTAGTTATAGCTTTTTCGTAATCCTCAACCCTGGCAATTTGAACGGTTCCTAATAAACTTCCATCAACAGGACTGAAGGATTTAATATATTCCCCAGAACCAAACCAAGAAAGGCCTGAATGGCATCCTTTCTGATTTGAATTTATATTCAATTCTTTAAGTATGGCTGTTATCTTTCTCATTTTTATTTTTTAAGTTGTGAAGTAAATGTGCTTTCAAAAATTTTATCTGCATTAGATGCTTCAAATCCTTCTCTTCTATGTTTTCTATTTAATTTTGTTTTTTT